>JBMFTM010000010.1:8176-17481 GCA_049967035.1 Candidatus Acidifodinimicrobium sp. | reverse complement strand
CTATTAATCTCTATTCTTGACTACTAAAAGTATTTATTTAGGATATTTATAACTAAGATAAATTGAGGTTGAAAAATGTCGGAGACTAAGTTTTGCATATCTTGCGAGAAGGATATAAGCGCCATACCTGACTCAGTGATATTCAACTGCCCAAACTGCGGCGCAGAGATAGCAAGATGCGGAAAGTGCAGGGGAAGAGAAGTTCCCTATACCTGCAAAGTGTGCGGATTTGAGGGCCCTTAAAGCTATGGGAAAGATAGTTCTGAAGATAAAGGTACTACCAAAGGATGTTTCAACGCCGATAAAGGATGTGGCTGATAAGGTAAGGGATTTTCTTTCAAAATTCGGGGCAATATACAGGGTGGAGATACAGCCGCTAGCGTTCGGGTTGAATGTCATATTTGTGACTCTTGTGATAGAAGAAAGCATGGGGAGCTCGCATGTAGAGGAATCATTCAAGGATTTCAAAGATGGAGAACTCTCTATAACCGATATCACTAGGATGGTTGAGTGACTGCTTGATTTGCAACCCTTGAGAATTCTGATTTAAACCTCTCCTTATCCCTTTGATTTATAGTCGCACCGGCAGCCTTATCATGCCCCCCTCCTTCTCCTTCTATTTCCTGGAATATTTTATTTAATATCTCCGGTATGCGCACTTCAACTCCGTTCGCACGGATATTTACCCTAACCTTATTCTCACCTATATCCGTCAGGAAAACAATTATCTTCCCGTAATGCTCCTTGCTGTGACTTAGCGCAGTTATCAAAGTAGATGAGAAGGCCTTGTCAGACTGGCTGTTTTCAAAAAACTCCACGATTCCAGAAACAACCTTCTCCCTCTCGAACTTTCTGGAAAGTCTCTCTGACTCTTTCCTTATCTTATCATAGGCCTTCAATAGTTCCATGTTGCTCAATATCTCTTTCAACGATTTAGCCTTACTGAGTGTTTTCACGGCTGTGCCTGCGCCCTTTCTCCTGTATAAGATTATCAGAGAGTTTATGATGTCCCCTGCAACACCAAAGTCATTCTGAAACAGGAATTCATCGTCCTTTAGCTCGATGCTGTACTTGGCAGCGACTGATCTCACAAAATCCGCATTTTCCTTGCCCCCTGAATCAGCTATCAAACCAACAGCAGCAAGCCAGTCAAAGTCCGAGACATGCCTCTCAAACAGCCTGTATTCCAACAAGGAGCATGGTGTGTACTTAAGGTCGCCCCAGAGCTTCGGATTGATATACAGGACATTCTTTTCCTTCTCCAACCCGACTATTCCGTGGTGGTCTATCACGCAGAGATTCTTCCCATGAAATACGTCCAGATTCTCCGGTTTCACTTCCATGTCGCAGATTATGACTGAATTCGACAGCGAGAAAGCATCCAAAGTCTCGAAGTCCTCATAGTTTGATGCTCTAAACGTTTTTACTCTCTTCCCAATGCTTTCAATCTCTCTCTTTAAGAGGACAGCGCTGACTACACCATCGCAGTCCATGTGATATAAGACTGTGAAATCATCATTGCCCCTGATAAATTCCTCAACTTTCTTAGAGGAAAGGTCTATGTTCTCATCCATCAAGATTTATAGCTGTTTTGTCCAATTTATCCTTTAGCGTTGCTAGAAGCCAGGATTTTCTCCTTCTGTTTGAGTGCGGAAACACTGTCTATGAGTTTATCAACTAGATTATCTATCCTTGTGCCGCCATCTAAGTTCATATACATATCTATCGTCTGAGCTGGTATGAATCTGTATTTCACGTAGCTAGAACTTATAGATTCGTCCGCAGGCAAATATAGGATGGAGACGCCTTTTGTGTAGTTCAATTTATGGATTATGTTAGACTCAAAGGTGGTATATCTCTGAAGAGCCGGTGTGATCATTGATATAAGGCTCCCCCATCTCACTGCAGGTGAATTCTGCCCATTATTTTGGGCTGCTGCCACCCTCCGTATTCCAAATTTTATCCTCGGCTCATGACTATCGCCAGCTATGGCAAGGTCAACATCCGCGCCCATCCTCACAACGTCCTCAAATAGCGCTGTAGCTGGGTCTAATCCGCCCCTATAGCCAGCACTGTGGGTTATGTAGGCCTTGTAATTACCTATCCGTGGAAAATCATTCTTCAAGAGGTATTCATCGACAAGGACAACTTTAGAGTCAACATCCCTGATCATGGGGGATATGATCTGCCCTTCGCTGCCGTTGCCAGTGGCTTTCTCAGCATGGTTTCCACCAACTATATAGCTGTCATCGAATTTCCTAGAGAGGGGCTTTATGTAGTAACTCAACCTGTTGAACTGGGCTGTTATATCAATGGTTGGGTTGCCATACAAAATGTCACCCAATGTATTACTAAATGTCTCCTTGATTTGCTTGAGTCTCGCTTCTATAGCCTCTACGCTGTCCGACTTTAGCACATCCTCAAGCCCAGAAGTCAGATTCTTATCAAGATCGGATATTATCTCTTCCTGCGGCTTCAAGTATGTGACCTGCATCCTTGTTCTGCTCAGCTTGTCATTTCCGCCGTCAACTTCATCTCCCGTATATATTGCATGCTTTCTACCAAGCCCCTTGGGCACATATGTCACCCTGTCTACCAATTTGGGGAGGTAATTTATCTCTTCGTACATCGCAAACTGAGAACCAACATGCCAGTCTGAAGTCCCCACAGTTTCATGCATCGACCCATCCTTGAGTTTGCTCTCAATTTCGCTTATATTTACATTTTTCCTTATTCCATCAACCGTTAAACGGTCAATTTCAAATATCCCGTCCTTGTAAACAGTTATTATCGACAGTGAACTGTCCACGTCTCTGTTCAATATCTTCGAGTCTCTTGTCTTATTGAAAGCCGCCCTTAGTCTAAGCTGTTTGTCTATGTCAAGCAGGGGGCTCTGGTTAAAGAAATAAACTGGCCTATCCCTCCCACTGAAATTAGCAGCCGTAAACTCAGTGGTCATGCTCCCAAATGTTATGTACAGATCTGCCAGCCTGCCCAATTTTGCATCCTCCATGGCGTATCTCTCAGTGTTCTTCTCATGCATCTTGCTCGGTATACCTTCTGACAGACCTATGGTTAGACCGTCTATCGAATCAAAGCCCTTCACCTTCAGGCCGTTTATGGCAAATTCCTCGGGATTATCCTTCCCCTTGGTGCTTGTGCCTAGGAAATTTTCGAATCTTTTGTAGAATTTCACCTTCCTCTTGGCGTCTCCGTTCCCGAAGATCGTTGAGATTATGTGTGAATAGATATTTATTGCCTTGTCTTTTATTCCCTTCTTATCCGTTGTTTTCCAGTCTGAGGCTTTGAATATATAGTCCTCTGGTAGAATGCTCAGTAGCCTGCTTAGATCGTCATCTGCTACTATATCATCATCTGCGTCTTCGCTCCTTCTGCTGTTATTCCGCCCCAATCTTTCCAGTGCTTCCATTATCATCTTAATATTTCTATAGTCAGTGTTTCCATTGAAATAGAGTATGTCTATGCCCCTGTCGTTAGCCTGCTTGACAATGTTCGATACCTGAAAGCGCGCAAGTCTAACTGCTTCTTTAAGGTCATCTACGGTATCGTTTTTCTTACCGCCTTTCTTCACTTCTCTGTATATCTCATTACCATACCTTTCCTTCAGTTTATCCTCTAAAAGATCAAGCCTCTCTCCCCTCCATCTGCTGTACTTGTCTGGGATATAGGCTAAGCCGCCGTTTATGATAATCCCATCTATCCTCTTGTCATAGTTCTTAATTATTTCCCCTATATTGTAATCCACTAACGGATCATTGAGCTTGGTGCCAAGCTCCATATCTGACAGCAACAGAAGTCTGAGTTGAACGCCTTCCTCTTTTTTAAATCCTTTTTTCGCAGGCTCAGTCTGCGCTTCATTTTCTTGATTATATGCTTTGCTAACAGCTGCTCTCAATTTCTGGGCTGCATCACTTACAGTGTTAGATTTTTTTTCATTTTGACCGTTAAGTATCCCATCAAGATCCAATTTCGACATGATATAACCCCCTCACTAATAACTATACCTCACAATCCGTTAATAAATATGAATTGTATATTACTTAAGTATTACTAATAATTTTCTCGCCAAAAACTCGATGCTTTATCAGTCTTTCACAGCTCAGAAAAGCCAGTGTACTTCACGATAGCAGGCGGCAGTTTGACCGTTCCGTCCTTTTCCTGGTAGACCTCTAAGATGGCTTTTATTATCCTTTGGATAGCTAGGCCGGTGGCGTCTACAGTATGTGCATATACCTTATTGCCACTTTTATCGGCTATTTTTATGTTTGATCTCCTTGATATCCAATCAGTGCAGTTATCGTTCGACATCACCTCTCTGTATTTCTTTTGAAAAGGCATGAAGACCTCCAAATCGTACTGCTTGAAATCCCTTACACCCATGTCACCTGAACTGAGCAGCATCACCCTGTAAGGAAGCCCTAGCTCCTTTAGCATCTCCTCCTCATTTGCTAAAAACTCCTCTTGGATAGCGCTCGATTCCTCAGGCTTGCATATCGCTATCTGCTCGGTCTGGTCGAACTGATGCAGCCTAAACATGCCCTTTGTGTCCTTGCCATGGGCCCCTGCTTCTTTCCTGAAAGCAGGGCTTTCGCCTACAAGCTTTATAGGTAGATCACTCTCGTCTATCGTCTTATTGCTGTACATGGCTATCAATGGGTGCTCTGTTGTGGATATGAGAAATCTAACTCCCTCATCGGTCTCCTCCTTGCCTGTCACCCTGTAGAGTGCATCCTCGAATGTGCTCATATGGGCTATGCCCTTGTAAACTCCTTCCTTCATCAAAAGAGGGGGCAAGACCGCCATGTATCCCTTCTCCACAAGCTTATTTATAGAATACATCTCCAGCGCAAGTGCAAGCTGCACAAGCTTCCCTTTCAAGAATATGAATCTGCTCCCGGATATTTTTGCTGCGGATTCCAGATCAAGCAAGCCTTTTGATTCAGCCAGATCTTCTGCACTCTTCACCTCAAAATCCTTAGCTGGGACATCGCCCACCTTCTTCAATTCTAGATTCCCGCTTTCATCCTTGGCGATTGGGACTGATTTATCAAGTAAGTTAGGTATCTTCAGAAAGATTTCATCTGCCTGGGCTTCCTTCTCCTCCAGCTCTTTCTCTCTTTGGGATATGTTTACCCTAAGCTCTTTGGCTTCCTCTCTCTTTTCTGCTTCTTTGCCCCTTCCCAGCTCTATCTCATTCCTTCTCTGCCTAAGCTTGTCAAGCTCTGCCCTTTCAGCCTTTATAACGCTGTATAACGACAGAAGTTTATTCACTTCTTCACCGTCAAACGGCAGGTATCTCTTCGCTATCGAATCAACCAGTGCATCCCTGTTCTCTTCGACATACTTCAAATTGAAAGCCATAAATTTTAAACGAGCTGTCTGTATTTAATCTTTTTTTAGAGTTATATCAAAACAAACACGCAGCATATGCGGGGCAACCTCCCCAGCTTTAAAATACTTAATACTCTTTACTCTTACACCTGCCAATGACTCTCTTATTCTCTTTTCTGTGTCTTTTATGCCATCATCTTTGCCCTTCAAATATACAAACGAATAAAGGTGTATAACGCATTTACTCTTGCACATCCTAAGTGCATAGGGGAGGAATTCGATCGCTTTAGCTGGCAGATTCATAATTATCCTGTCAAACTTTAGTTGGATCCCTTCAGGTGCTCTCCTTGCATCCATGCGCATCGCAGTTACGTTTTCTATGTGATTCAATGATAAGTTTTTCCTCAGCAGCCTTATGGCGTCGGCATTTATGTCAATTGCGTACACGGAACCTGCGACTTTTGCGATCGGCACAGAGAAAGGCCCCACTCCGCAGAACATATCAAGTACATCCTCACCTTCTTTAACCTGACCCATTACTCTCTTCCTTTCACTGCTGAGCCTAGGCGTAAAAAACACCTTTCTTATGTCAACTTCAAAAACACATCCATTCTCGACGTGCCTGGTTACTGACTTATTCTCCCCATACAAAAACCTTAGTTTTGCTTTTCTCTCTTCTCCTTCTATTTTCCCAACCTTCATGAAGACCGACTTTATGTGCTTGTTTTTGAGAATGACACGCTTAGCAAATTCAATCGCTTCTTTTCTTTTGACTTTTCTATTGAAACTCACAACTGCTATTTGGCCTATAACGTCAAAGGACCGGTGAGCTGATTCTTCCTTTTCTTCCATGAGAGACCAAATTTGACACTTAACTTTACTTAACCTCTATCTTTGGCTTCCCGGGGATAGCCTTTTCATCCGAAGACTCAGATACTTGTACCTTAGCCTTGAGAAGCTTACTTAGGTACTCTTCTGCCTCTTTCATGACCTTTAACTCAATCTCATAGTCTCTAAAAGTGTCCGGAAGCTTATTTGGATTCTTTATCAGCTTCTTCACTAGCTCGTCCCTGCCAAGCTCCTTGTCTTTGTATATCTTGCCTAGGTCCCTGTCCTGTTTGAGCCTTTCAACCACCTTATTGTAAATCTCGAACTTTGACCTGCCCGCTACGCCTATCTTTATCTCCTTTGGCTGAAGCTTCAACATTTTTATCAAATTCTTTATGTCGTCTATGGTTCTATTTAAGACGTCAAATTCAGCCTGAAGCGTATCGTCTTGGTCCATGTGCTTCAGCTCTGGCCAGCTATTATAGCTCTCCAACAGGTCCTTGTTCCCTATCTTTTCATTTATCTCCTCCGAGATGAATGGGAATATTGGGTGTATCATCTTAGAGATTATCCCTAAAGCGGACTTCATATTCTCTTTGCTGTCTCCGCCGAAGTCCAAGTAGAACCTCAGCAGATCAGTTGATTGGAAGAACGCATTAAATACGGCGCTCCTGTACCTGAAATGTTCATAATCATACTCCGCCTGCTTAAGTAGATCAACAAGCCTCGACTTCAGGTACCTGTCTACAAGCTTTTCCCCTCCAGGGAGATCATTATAAGCTTCAACAAGATCCAGGAGGAACTCAGCTCTGTCAACAAATCCCTTTATGTTGTCCGTGTTCCACTCTGCGTCATCCATACCGTTTGAAGCAGATGCTATCAGCCTGGTTGCATCCGCCCCGAAAGTCTCAACGGTCTGAGTGATTCCCTTAACATTTCCCTTTGACTTGCTCATCTTGGCTTTATCTATGACTAACCAGCCATTTATTGACAAACCCCTCGGCCAAAGGTCCTTGCCAAAGATAGCAACATGGTTCATAATAAAGAAAGCGATATGGTTCGGAAGCAGTTCCTTCGCCGTGACCCTCATATCCACAGGGTACCAGTATTCAAATGATCTCTTCATCTCCTTCACTATGTCAGGATATTGCCTCTTGGGTTTTTCGTTCAGGAAGACATAATTAAAAAGATCATCATCCACATATTTTTCATCCAGTTTCTCTATTAGATCAGCTACAGTGTAGTAAGCCATGTAGATTGTGGAATCGCTCAGCGGCTCTATCAGCCAATTCTTATCCCAAGGTAGACTCGTGCCAAGCCCGCCCCTCCTTGTGGCTGCCTTATCCTCCATGTTCATTATCGCATTTGTCAGCTGGGCTCTTATCTCCTCAGGGTAGATGTTCATGCGCTCTACAGCCTCTAAAGACTTCCTTTTGAGATCGCTATCCGAATATCGTATGAACCACTGGTCCTCTACTACATTCACCACACCAATTGCCCCGCATCTGCATACCACCTTGCCACTTGTTTCGTAGAACACATCATAGGCCCCTCTTTCCTTTAACTCTGATATCATCTTCTGCCTGCCTTCTTTAACACTCAAGCCTGAAAGAAGCCTTGAATTGCCGTTGAAAACACCCGAGTTGTACTCGCTTTGGTACACCTTCCTCGTTAGCCTTTCCAGGCTCTCTGTGGCTAATTTTTGCGATACTGCTTTCTCGATGTCTATGCTGTCCTTCCCGTTAACGTCTATTATCTTCTTTGGCTCACTGTAAAATTTAGACCTGCTCTTTTTCAGCTTATTCCAGTAAACTAAATCAAATGGAGCGTGCATTGGGACGCTCATCACCACTGCCGTGTTTAGGTTCTCATCTACGAAATCCGCATCTAATATCGGCAAGGCATCATGGCTTACTGGATTCTCCACTGTCTTTTGTATTATGCTCTTTATATTGAAGTCTTCTGCCTTCTCTATCTTCTTCTGGTACTTCGCTTTATCTATAAACTTTTCTGAAACTACCCAAGCCTCCCCGTCCTTGAAAGTGATCTTCTTGTATGTAATCTTGCTGTTGACCCAGATATTTGTCGCCCCTTCAATCGTCTCAGGCCTAAGGGTAGCCGCAGGAAGGATAATATCCCCAAGCCTAAACTTGATTACTGTGTACTCAACCGGGCTTTCGCCTTCACCCTCTAGCCTATCATGGTCGCCTAATGCCGTGTCCTCCCTCGGGCACCATATGACGGGGTGTTTTCCCTGGGTTATTAAGCCCAAATCCCTCAGTTTCCTGAATTGCCACTCGACAAACTTTGAATATTTTGGCGTGTAGGACAGGGAGAAATTCTTGCTCCAGTCTATAGACATGCCTGCGGCGTCAAAATCACCTCTTATGCTCTTCGCGAAATAGTTACCAAGATAAAGCGGGTCCTCAGCGAATCTTTCTATGTCTTCCTTTGATACCTTGTACATTTTCATTATCTTCATGACCTGCTCTTCTTTATTCTTTATCCTCAAAGAGAACCCAACCAATGGGCCACCTGTAAAGTGAAACCCCTGCGGCCAAAGCACGTTGTAACCCCTCATCCTCATGAACCTTGCGTAGATATCCGCCCTGGTCCAGGTGTAAAGATGGCCAAGATGCAGATACCCGTCGGGGTACATCACCGGGACTGTGAGAAAGGCCTTCTTCTTTGATGTGTCAACCTTGCCGGTGTAAATCCCACTTTTCTCGTATCTATTTCTCCACTTCTCATCTAATTCGTCATGAAGATATTTTGCCATAGACTTTATTACTCATCTTTGTTTTTTAAGGTTTAAATACAGGTATCTGTTTAATCTAAAAATGAGATATCAGTCGCTGATATTTCTAGCCGTTTTTTCGGCTGTTCTATTGGTTGGTGTTGTATATGCTGCTGGTTATGGTACTTCTAAGATTAGTCTAACCCGTTACTCGGTGAACGTTTCACAGGGGGGAACGGCTACAGTAGGCTTCACAGTATCTCTTGCTACAGGATCAACGTGGGGTACAAGCGTGAACATTGTGCCGTCTAACAGTTACGTAACCCTCTCACCTAATCCATCATACGGCGACCCGTCTTATAGTGGTAATATAACAATAAACGTTGCA
>JBMFTM010000010.1:0-8076 GCA_049967035.1 Candidatus Acidifodinimicrobium sp. | reverse complement strand
ACAGCATTAACTATTTGTTTGGCTTCGGCTCAGCTGGCACTGGTTCTACATTTGGGATTTCATTGGCCTTTAGCCTTCTATTGCTATCTGTAACAGCGTCAGGGATACTTGCGCTTTATTCATATCTATATAAGAAAGGTAAGTGAATCTTCTGTAGAATTTTCTAGTTGTTTTATATGTTCAAATATAAAGAAGTGAACTAGATATACTATACCCCCATACATATCTGCCCCCGGCAGGATTTGAACCTGCGATATTCGGTTTAGGAAACCGACGTTCTGTCCAAGCTAAACTACGGGAGCTCCTGGCTGTGACACCTCATGAATCGATTCATGTGGTTCTGACATATCATCGATGTACACTTTTATTTTATTATCTGTGATATTTATTGTTTCTTTTTCTACTCACTTTCATTCCGACTCTAAAGAAGGTTGGTTTTTCCGCTCACACTCTATAAATTTAAATATGCTTGCCTCATTAATAAAAGAATGAAAACAGATCTAAAGACTGCTATCGCACTTCTGCTCATATTCATCATTACTATAGCAGGTACGGTTTTATTTGCGATTTATATCCTATCTTCTCTGTCTACTCTGAATGTGAAACTGTACAACAGCCCCACACAGTCTTTGATCTACCTCGGATATCTGATATTTGCATTGCTTATCGGGACCGCCCTCACACTTTTAGCGATAAAAAGGAAGATGTTTAGGCTGATGAGGATAATTTTTATATTAGTAAGCGGCTTGATACTGCTCAGCTTTTTCTCTTTCATATTGCCTGCGGTATTTGCTATAGCCGCCGCAGTCGTGGTTGAATTCTACTATTACAAATATGCGGGCCAGATAGGTAGGGATGTTGTCAATATCTTGATATTCATCTCAGTTGGGAGCATAATCGCACTAGACCTTGGGTTCTTGCCGAGTGTAGTACTAACCGCAGTAATAGCGGTATACGACTACATTGCTGTCTTCAAGACTAAGCATATGATAACTTTGGCAAATGGCATAAAGGATATGGCTTACTTTTCAGCTATAACCCTCGCTGCAATCAAGAGGAAAGCCAAAATAATGATTGGGGGAGGGGACCTGATATTCCCTGCTGTACTCGTCACTGCCACTTTCCTATATTCCCCTATCGCCGGATTCTATGTCTTTATTGGTGCGGTAGCCGGCTTAGCGGTACTGCTTCTGACCGGACAAAAGAAGAAAGCCTATCCTGCTATGTCATTTATAGGCCCTGCTGAGCTTATAGCCTTGGGTGTTTTCTTCCTAATCTCAGCTTTGTAGATTTCATTTGAACAAAAGGATAAATAATAACAAAATCATAATAATTCTATGCTTAACAATCCATTCATAGTTATAACCTCCACGGAGAACGATAAAGTGGTTGATAGAGTGAGGGAGAGGGCAGAATTGCAGCTTGCTATAAATGACCTCCTCCATAAAAACGGCGGGATTATTGTCGTTTATGGGCCGCCCGGGATAGGCAAAAGTACCATAATCAATTGGGTAGCCGCAGATCTTAAAAGGAAAGAGGACCTCTCGGTCATGAAGGAGGAGTTTGGATTGACAGTTTTCAACAAGCTGAAGACCTTCAACATACCACCTGACAAGAAAGCGATAATGATACTGGATGATTTCAACAATCTCGATCTCCTAGACAGACAAACACAGAACAAGATATTGGACCTGATAATCGAGCTATCCAAAAAAATAGTCGTGATAGTCGTGGACAACCGAGATAAACCTGTGCACAAACAGCTATCCAGCCTTGGAAAAGAGGCTGTAAAGGAACTGAAGGTGGAATCCATGAACAAAAACGATATATTGCAGATGATAGCCAATAGACTTAACCTTGTAAGGCCTGTGCCATCATCTGATATAGCTCCATTCACTAAAGAGGAGATAGATAAGATCTATCACAAATCTGACGGTAATCCAAGGGTCGTTCTGCTCATCCTGTCAACTTTATTCGATAAAAAGCAAGAGATTGAATTTTAAAACAAAATTTTCATTCGGGTTCCATATGATAAAAGAGGCAGATGTTATAGAAGGTTTGAAAAACTGTTACGACCCTGAGATACCCGTAAATGTGTATGATCTGGGCTTGATCTACAAGATAGAAGTGAAGGGTAATGACGTGAATATACTTATGACGCTGACATCTCCGTTCTGCCCGATTATAGACCAATTGCTGGACCAGATAAGAGAGGAGATAAAAAAGAGAGGGGCGGAGAACGTGAATATAGACCTCACATTCGATCCGCCTTGGAGCAAGGATATGATGTCGGATGCGGCTAAAGAGGAGCTCGGCCTTTGAATCTCAGTCTAAGAATTTTCCTTCTTTTAATTTTTCTGGAAGGTACTTCTCAGTTATGAATGATAACCCCTTTGCCGTAAAAGCATCCAATTCTACTTTTGCGCCGAGTTTTTCCATCTTATCCAGCTCAGCCATCCACTCCTTGCTGTTCTTGAACCAATCATAGTTCCTTATCTGTTTCATCCTCTCTATATCAACATCCTTGAACTTGATAAGGTGCCTCTTAAGGTCATACTTCTCTATATCCTCTACGGTGAGCCCCATGAACTTCGCTTCCGGAAGAGCCAGCTTATCGGACACATGCGCCAGGGTTATAGAACCGAATTTTATGGCAGAGTATATGTAAACTCCCCATATGTCTGCATCTGTGAGCACGTAAACCGGAAGGTTATGCTCCCTACTAAGCCTCTGCAGGAGCCTCCTTATACCCCTTGTCGCCTGACCCTGACTTGATATTATAACGCAGTGCAGCTTCTTCCATGCTTTGTCCTCATTTGCACGCTCGAACATAGTGCTTTTTTCAAAGTAAAGGACAAATTTAGCATCAACTTTTTTGAATATTATGTCTTCTACGTTGCTTGGTATAGCCCAACCGCCGCTTCCAAGCTTGGACCAGTCTATGAGGTCGCCCCTATCCTCTATGATGACCTCACCGGCTACAGCCCCGTTCTTGTTGGCGTTTATATTGAGTTGCTCCCTTGTGAGATCAGATATCAGCTCTAAGTCCTCTATAGATTTGTTTGTTTCGGTCTGGTCATCAACTATGTCTATCTTTGTGCCTGGTATCGTCCTCCTTATCTGATAGAACGCTGACCTTAAGCTTGTGTGCTTGTCATTTTCGATAAGGTTCTTACTCAAAGCTGCAACAGCCATCGTCTGTGTGAATTTACGCACGTGACCTGTATTTAAAAAATACCTCTTTGAAACGCTTTCCCCGAGCTTTATGGTCCTGCTCTCTTTATCGTACTTCACATTAGACAGGCCCCTCGTCGTTATCGTCAAATAGGGGTTTTCCATCTTCTCTATGTGCTGGTAAACCTCCTTGCCTATGTTCTCAAGTACCTCAAGCCTCTTCTTCTTTGAAAGTGCGGGACTGCTGTCTGCCATAATCACTCCTCTTCCTCCTTACCTCTCGACATGTCGGATTCGACCTTGTTTGAGACTACTTCACTGGTATCCAAACTCTGCTCAACATTGAGCTTTATCTCGTCTTTCCTCTTCTCCAATAGCTCATCTATCTTCTTCTTTATTTTTCCTTCATCTATACCGGTAAGCTCGGACAGGTAATAAGCAAGCTCTATGCCATACTTCTCAAAAAGATTTATTCTCTCCTGAAACACAGCGCTCCTGTGTTTTCTGCTCAAGAAAATGGACAAGTTTCTTATAAGTTCCTGCAAGGCCAATTTAATCTCCTTTATTATCGCAGGATAACTTGCAACCGCATTCTTACTCTCATTTGTATAAGGCACCCAAACAGAGGTTATTTCAATCACGAAAACTGCTGGCAGCAGTGGAATCCTATTCTCAGCTTTTATTCCATACCTTGTGTAATCTATCTCTGTGAAGCTTTTTGTAAGCGCGCATGAAGCCGCATCAAACAGCAGCGGTATCTTGTTTGCATATCTCATCAATGTAGCCCTCTCCGAGGTTATCTTCCCGCCGTAAGCAACGGCAACCTCTATCTGAAACGGCATGCCCCTGTAAACCTCCGGTTTTCTCTGTATCGCTTTCACAAACTCCGGGGAGAACTGCTTCTTCAAGCCCGTCTCAAGCTCCTCCACGCCGATGGGTGACAGACAGTCCGTCTGCGGCTTCATAAGCTGCAGTGACTGCAGGGCCTTCAGCAGGGAGTTAGCCTCCTCTCTACTTACCTCTTGCGGCTTTTTCTTCGGGTCTAACCCAACGCTCTTAACAACTTGCTCCGCAATCGGCCTGCTCACCCTTGAAAGTTCCTCAGAAAGGGCTGAAACTATTGTCCTTTGACTAGAATCTTTCAATATCCTCGTGAATATGCCCAACTCCAGACCATGAGGGTGCGGCTTTATAGGTATCGGCTCAACTGGCAATTTGTCTATCAGCCTCTTGTAGACTATCCTCTCGCCGTTTGGATTTATGTATATTATGTTAGCATGTGGATTGATCAGTGCCGTCCTCCTTATGTACTCATCAAGGCCCTTAGAGCCGCTCACGTATATCCCTTCTATCTCTAACTCGACCTGTGTACCGGATTCATATGGGAAGTCAGTGTCTGCTTCTTCTATCACTATCGGCTCATTCTTTGCGATGTTTATCTCGATCTTCATCATCTTTGCTTTCTTTGCGCTCTTTATCTTTGAGATGACCTTTGCTGGCTTGCCTGTCGTCAGCTGGGCATAAAGCACTGCGGAGTGTATGCCTATACCTTGCTGTCCTCGGTTCTGCTTCATCCCCTGAAACTTGCTACCGTACAGCATCCTGCCGAATATGTCTGGCATCTTTGATGGAAGCAGGCCCGGCCCATTATCCAGGACCCTTATCAAGAAGATCGGCGCGTTCTTTCTCATTGTAAGTTGCTTACCGTTCATCAACACGACTAACTTATCGTTGCTGTCGGAGATATCAAACCTCACATTATTGAAGTCGAAGTTCACTCTGCCGCCCCTCATCTGCTTCTCCTGCGATTTTCCTTCAAATATTAGCGTGAATGTGCTCTTGCTGACCATCATCTGGGCCACGTTCTGCTTCTCATCCAAAAGCTGATAATTGTCACTGGTCGTCTTGACCTCTACTGTTATCTCCGGGAGGGTGACAGGCTGTTTTTGCCTCTCCTGCATGTGACCCAGCTCTTCACAGGCATCAAGAGAGTTATCAACTGCCTCCTTTACACAGACTAACAGAGCTTTTTGTTTGTTATCGAAACCTAAGAGGTGCTTGTTCCTTTCAAAGAACTCTGTTACGCTTATCGCCCTCTGATTTTTCGCCAACTCCTCAGCTATTTCTTCCATGGTTAATATATGCCTCTTTCATCTTACTATTTAATATTTTAAATACTGTTTCAAAATTCATGCCCTTTAAGAGCATGTCCACGCCGGACTCGGCTACGTTAGCATATTCATACTGCCCTATTATACTTATAGTTTTCCCATACACCCTAAGGCTGCACATGGTCAGCTTGCCAAGCCGCTCCTTTATCGACCCATTCCTACCTATCACTCTGCCCTTAAGCTGTATCTGCCTCTTCTCTGACTTTGTATAGTCATTCATGTTCATGACTATAAGCGAGTAATCCTCATTCAGAAGAAGCTTAGCTATATCCGGCGCAAACCCTCTACTGTAAGCCAAGATCATGTCCTTGACCATCATAAGGTTATACGCACTTTCCGAATCCATTGATACGGTGTTCCCTTCTATGCTTACCGATACATTGAGGCTACCTGCTGCTTTCATGAGCTTGGATTCTTTCTTTAGCTGCTCTGCCTTTGACTTGACTATTACCAATTCTTCGTGCATAAATGTGACTCTACAACGCCTTTGTCATATACTCCTTTTCTAAAGTATAACCAAGGCGCCTGTAATATTCTCTTACTCCTACTCCACATATAATTTTTATCTTTTTCAAAGAGTACTCTGATTTTGCAATTTCCTCGGCCTTAGCCAGAAGCTCTCTTCCAAGCCCTTTGCTCTGAAACCCTTCCTCTTTCTTTGTTATTGGAACCTGCGGACCGTACACATGGAGTTCCCTGACCAAAGCCTCTTTTGACCCATCGGGAACCCTCAGCCTCAAGAAAGCTATAAGGGCATCATTCGCTTTATCGTCAAAAGAGAGGAATATCTCATCGCCTCCTGAAGCTCTGTAATTTATCCTTTCTAACTCTATATGGATTGGTTTCTCAAGTTTATTATGACCTACCTCCCTGCTACGTATATCGTTTAAACTTCTGCCCTCTTCCTTCAGCTCTTCTTGGACTATCTGTCGGATATTAGTCATCTTAACTCCTGCTTCTATCAGATTGGATGGGATATCCCTTTCAACTCTCATTATCCTAAGCCATCTGGGCGCCTCTACTTCAGCGTACTTTATCAGTTCTTTGACATCGTCTATACTATAAGGAGCGTACTTGTTGTCCCTCCACATGTTGTACAATGCCGTCCCCTTTATGACAAGAGTGGGATAGATCTTTATCGCATCCGGCTTGAAATCTTCACTTTCATATATGCTTCTTATGGTTTCCTTATCTTTGTCTGCGTCGGAGAATGGAAGGTTTAGCATGACGTGATAATCAAGCTTGAAAGCGGCGTCCCTAAGTCTTTTTGAAGCGTCTTTAACATCTTCTATTGTATGCCCCCTGTTATTCTTTAGCAGGACATCATTGAAAACGCTCTGAACGCCTATCTCTACCCTTGTTATCCCGTACCTAAGCATCCTGTTTATCTCATTGTCATCGCATCTCTCCGGTTTAGTCTCAACTGCGAACACTACGCATCTTGCTTTCGCCCTTTCGTTCCTCTCCTTCTCATCCTCTAGAACGGCCTGCCCAGGCTTAAAATCAGGAAAATCATTCATCGCTTTATACGCTTGCGTTACGAAATTCTCAGCGTAATCGTTCGGAAGGGCGGTAAAGGTGCCTCCGTTTATTATCAACTCAACCTTCTCTGGCTTGTATCCCATAAAAGTGTAGTGCTTCAACCTTGAATTTATCTGGATATATGGATCGTAATTGCTTGCCTTTGCTCTCCTTGCTCCTGGTTCATATCCAGTGTATCCCTGTGGTGTGCCGAATCTTGGCCCTCCTGGGCAAAAGATACACGTGCCATGCGGGCATGCAAATGGCGCGGTCATCAACTCCACCACTGACACGCCTGATGCAGTCCTGACAGGCTTCATCCTTAATATTGATAGGAATCTCTCCTTGTCTTCTCCATCCAAAGCTAAAAGTATCTCCCCGTTCTTGACCACATGGTCTAAATTTAATGACCTTGAGATTTCCTTCTTCAGTCTTAGCAGTTCCTTTACGGAGGGTGTCTCCCTGCTTTCTGTTCTCCTCTTGAATTCCTCTACAAACCTAGCCTTGATTTCACCGGATATTTCCATAAGATTTTATATACGTATTGCAATATTAAAATAATGGATAGACACGGTCAATTCTTAAGCGTTGTGATTTTGATGATGCTGGCACTTATAATGATAGCCATGTTTTCTGTTTATGCGATGATACTTGAAGGCAATGGGGAGGTTTATACATCTTTAACTTCATCTTCTGTATCATCGTACATGGCAGAGCAGATCTCAAACCAGTACTCGAATATAATGCCGTTCAGTTCCTCCGTAAATAATACCTTCAGCGGCATGCTTAAAAACTTCGTGGCTTATTTTTATCCTTCTTACTTGATCTCTAACGGATTTTTGAATTACAACAATATAACTGATATAACCATTCAATACGCAATGCCCCCTAACATTACAGTTCCAAGCAACGTTCAATACTACGCAAGCGTAACCTTAAACAATTCACAGTCATCCCCTACACCTGCTCCCTTCCAACAGATTATAAACGTACAGAACACGACGTCTATCTGGAGCTATATCAACACAACTTCTGGTTACTTCGGCAGGAATGTAGAATTCTTCTACGCTAATGGAAATATAATCCCCTCCTGGCTGGAAAGCTACAATTCAAGCAGCGGAAGGTGGTGGATCAAAGTAGGCACGATAAGCGCATCTTCTTTAACAAAGATCTACATAGGCTTCGCTTCAAAGACAACTAACTTATTCAA
>JBMFTM010000009.1:0-20589 GCA_049967035.1 Candidatus Acidifodinimicrobium sp. | reverse complement strand
GGCGGGATACTATTTAGATTTTTAGCTTAAGGAATAAACCAATTTTTCTTTACCTTGAAATGAAGTATATTATAGCCCCAAAGACCACAAGTATGACAAGGTACGGCAGATAGTTTGACAAGTTGTTAATCGTCAAATTCGAAGGGCTTAGAATCCAAATCAAAAGGACTATGCCGATTATCAGGGACAGCACGCCTATCAGCGCCTTGGATTTGTTTCCGAGTTTTAACCCATTGCCTCCTCCGAAGCCCACAGAAGCCATTGAAAAGAGCATTATTATCATGAATATCACAACCGCGAGCACGCCTACTATCGGCAAAATGATGTAGGTTAGCTTCAGGGTGTAGTTAGTTGTGGCGAATATTATGGCAAGCACAAGGGCTATTATCGAGTTTATATCCCTCTTCCCCTTGAATATCTCACTTCTTTCAAGGACGCCGTAAACTATCGCAAAAACAAGGAGAAATGGGAAGACGAAGGACTCTATACTACCATACAGTATTGAAGTAGTAGTTATTGGCGCACTAACTGCCTTCGTTGTATTGTTAACAGCGAATAAAATTTCGCCTATCATAATATTAATTCTAACTGCTTATATTTAAACACTTCCGCAGATAGTTCGCTTATGTGTTCAACGCTAATTCTTGTCGCCCCAGGGATTAACCCGCAGGGATATCAAAAGGAGGGGACAAGCGATAGAAAAGCATTTATGGATATAGATACAAACAGATTTTATGAAATCCAATAAGATGCGAAATCTGTACAGAAGTGAGTACATAATCTCCATTGTGGCATTAGCATTGGGCCTTCTGTTCCTCTTTCTCACCCTTCTTGTCCTTTATAATTTCCTGTACTTTTCTTCTTCAAGCAGTATAACCATCTCAAAGACTATAACTGGCTATATGATGTCTGAGATGGTGGCTCTGATAGTCGTCTCCGTGCTTTTGGTGGTGTTTGGCCTAGTCTTCATCTACAGATCAAGGAGAAGGCTGAGACACTAGGATGATAGGTTTGATCGACTCTATGAATTTTTTTGCTTCCTCTAATCCATACCCAGTGAAGAGAAGGTCTCCATAGTCGGATATGAGGACGCTTCTCCCCGGATTTCTCAGTATTATATAATTGTTGTCCCCTTCTAGCTCCCCGTACCCTGCAAGCTTGGAATAGACATCGTGTAGCATCACCCTTCTAGAGAACGAAAATTTTATGCCCCCTCCGCATACCTGTATGAACCCATCCTCCTTTACTTTGATGTCTCTTCTTTTGGAGCACACCTCGCAAGTTTCAAGTCTCTTTATCTTTAATCTTGATACATTTAAGCCATCTGCCGATATCAATACTGTTTTTGGGGCAATATCTCCGTTCAAAAACGAGAGAAGCATGTTCAAGGTAACGCCGGCAGATATTGGCGGCAGGCTGGGATCGATGCTTGCGCATTCATCATCGATCATCTTTGATGCGGAGTAGAGGCAGTTGAAGCATGCGTTCTCCCCGCTTACCATGTGAACCATCGCTTCTTTTTTCTTGGCCATGACCTCGAGCAGCGGGATGCCTTTAAGGACGCATACCTTGTTCACAGTGAGTCTCGTCTTTGTGTTGTCTGTGGCGTCTATGACGATGTCGCTGCCTTTTAGCGTCTCTTCTGCGTTTTTCTCAGTCAAGTAAAACGGAGAGCTTTGGAATCTAGTCTCGCTGTTTATATCCTCTAGTTTGTTCTTTGCTAAGTCGGCCTTATAGTTTATAATTTTGGTGTCGCCTATTTCGAATAGCATCTGTGTCCTTAAGTTGGATTCTGTAACTATATCCCCGTCAATTATGTGGACCTCACCAAATCCGAGCCTTCCAATAAGTTGTAAAACTGCGGATCCAAGCGCTCCGCAGCCCACTAAAGCCAGCCGAAGCTCGCTGATTTTTCTCATGCCAATTCTAGGAAATCTATAAATATATATAAAAGCATACAAAAACATTAAATTAAGTTGGAGACAGGCTATGTATGAGATTTTGACATTGAAATCTAAGATAAGAGTTCCGCCTAGGTCGGAGGACCAGCCAATGGAAGATGCCATAAGGCTTAAGATACACGAAGATTTCGTTGGTAAGATAATAGAAGGGAAATCATTGTTGCTTGGCCTTGTAGGCATAGACTCCATAGACGAAGGAGTGATAATACCAGAGGATCCATCTGTCTATTATCCAACTACATTCAGGGTGCTTGGCTATACGCCGAATTTACATGAAACTGTAAGAGGGCAGGTTGTGAACATAAGCGAGATAGGCGCAACAGTCAGCGTTGGGCCAATTGACGGTCTTGCGTTTATATCGCAGACTATGGATGATTACGTTGATTTCAGCAAGAACGCTTTGGTGGGCAGAAAGACCAAGGAATCCATAAAGATAGGTGATACAGTTATAGCCAGCATAATAGCTGTGACTACTAAGGGGCAGATGAAGATAGGGCTCACCATGAGGGCGCCTGGGCTTGGCAAAGTCGATAGGAAGAAGGGAGCGAAGAAGGTAGCAAAGTCTGCAAAGGGGAAGGGTAACAATGGTTGAGAGAGCGTGTAGAGTCTGCGGCCATATAACCGAGGGGAAGAAATGCGAAGTCTGCGGAAGCGAGGATCTCTCCACGAAGTGGAAGGGGATGATTGAGGTGATAGATCCTGAGCATTCGAAGGTAGCTGTTGATCTTAAGATAACGAAGCCTGGCAAGTACGCGCTGTTAGTAGAGTGATTATGAAATTGGAGATTTTAGGTGAGTCAGTTAATGAATTCCTCGACAGGAAGACCGTAAATTTCTATGTTGATTTTGAGAAGGGGGAGGAAGTGAAGCTGCTAGATGTTAAAAAGGAGCTTTCCGGGAGGTACCAGGACGCTTTTCTTGTCGTGAACACATTGAAGAACGTCTTCGGTCAAAGGAGGATGAAGGGTACTGCGCAGGTCTATTCAAATGAAAAGACTGCAAGGGCGGTGCTGCCGAAATACGTATTGAAGAAAAACGGGTTGATAGAAGATGCCAAAGAAAAAGAAAAGAAATAGAGAGAGCGAGAAGGTGTACAAGCTTTACAAAGTAGAAGGCGACAAGTTGGTCAGATTAAGGAAGACCTGCCCGAAGTGCGGTGACGGGGTTTTTCTAGCCCAGCACAAGGATAGGCTCACGTGTGGAAGATGCGGGTACACGGAGTTCCTGTCACAGAAGAAGTAGCGAATATATAGGAAACTGTTTTCAGTTCCTTTTAATCAACGCTGGGTACAGGATTCGAACCTGTGAATCCTTGCGGAAACCGGTTCTCAAGACCGGCGCTTTAACCACTCAGCCAACCCAGCATCAATAAAAGTTGTCAATCAACAAATTTAAACGATGCGTTTGTTACCTATTAAATGCGAATGAATATAAAAGATTTTTCCCTGGACAAAACATTGTCCGCCGGTCAGACTTTCTCCTGGTTCAAGTCAGATGGCAAGTGGGTAAGGCTGGTGGGCTATCCTATAGTCGTAACGGAGGTGGATAGCAGCACTTTAGAAATAGAAGGGGCAGGTGAACGGGAAGTAAGAAGATTGTTGGGGTTGAATGACAATATAGAGAGAATAAACAATGAAATTAACAAAGATGATTTCATATCAGAGGCGATAAAGAAGTCCACTGGTTTAAGGGTAGTGGAGGACGGGGTTTGGCCTTCAACTTTAAGTTTCGTGTTGTCTATACAGTCGAATATAAACCTCATAAAAAAGAGAATACAGGCTTTGTCCAGGATTTATGGAGAGAGAATAGAAGTCAATGGCAAGGAGATGTACACCTTTCCCAGTCCAAGGGGCATATCAGATAGGCCAGGTTTACTGTCTGAAGCGAAGCTGGGGTTCAGGTCAAAGTTCGTACTTGCTGCAGCTAAACATTTTAGTGAGACTAACATGGGCGGCGAGATGGGGGAGGAGGAGATCATTAAACACCTTCTTTCGATTCACGGTGTAGGACCAAAGGTTTTGGACTGTGTGATGCTGTACGGCCTGCATAGGCTTTCATACTTCCCGATAGATGTTTGGATAGAGCGGGCTCTGAAGGAGAAGTACTCGAACCTGATAGGCAGCCTGAAATCTTACAAGAAAATAAACGAGAGGATGAGAGAATACTTTGGTGAGTTCGCCGGGTATGCGCAGCTTTACATATACGATAGCTTTAGGAGAAAACCAACTAGCTAAGCGGAAATTCCATGACTTTCAGCTGCTTTATACTTTCATCGACGATCCCATCTAAATCTATCTCTTTTGATAATCTGTCTATCATTTCCGCTCGTGCATTCGTTGAGGGATGCCTTGATACTATGGAACAACAGTCTTTGTACGGTTGTATTGATAGGTCGTATGTCCCATACTTCTCAGCTAGTCTGATTATGTCTTCTTTGTTTAAAGTAGTGAAAGGCCTTAGGATGAGGGTGTCTATCCCTGCGCTTTCCGCACTTAGATTATCAAGCGTTTGAGATGCCACTTGGGAGAGCGAATCACCGGTTGCGATTGCCTTATACCCTCTCTCCTTCGAAAGTCTCTCAGCGAGTTTCAAGAGAAACCTCTTGAACAGGACTAATTCATATCTCGGAGGTGCAGCCGATGCTTTGATTGAGAAAACGTAAAAAGGCACAAGATATAGTCGAAAGTCGTTTATTTCGCTTATCTTTTCTAATATACCTCTGATCTTCGAGTTCAGTGCCAGGTCAGGGTCGTTAAAGGCATGCACATGCAGCAAGTCCACGGACATTCCTCTCTTCATAAGTTCAAATGGAACTACTGATGAATCGATCCCCCCTGAAAACAGGGATAACACTTTGTTCTTTGGATCTATAGGCAACCCGCCTAAACCCCTACTGATGTTGTAGTTGATTACGAAACTGTCCTTGAATATCTCGACTCTGACTCTTTGTCCATTCTCGTCCCCTCCCGCTTCTTTTATCAGGTAATTCCTGACTTCAAGCGAAGTTCTATCATAAGTTTTGTCTATCCGCCTTACATCTATTCTCATGGGCCCATATTCGGCATACAGATCTTTTATCGTCTTTTTGAGCTTTTCAAGGTCTCTATTGATTATTTTAGTCTTCCCGAACCATGCAACCCCCGGCAGCATGGCAAGTCGGCTTGCTTCCTTCTCATCTAAGCCTCTCAAGAGCAGCCTTCCCTGCAGTCTTTCGGCTCTCTTGTGGAATAGTCTGTATATTTCCTTGTCAAGTAGTTTCTCAAATTCCCTCCTATTCCTGCCTTTCAAAGCTATCTCATTGTAATGCACACTTATGTCTTCCATATTCAATTTATACCATCTCTCAAAATTTAAGGCTCGCTGTATCTGCCTATATTTTTTTAGGTTCGCTTTCATCCTATGATTTGAATAGTTGATTTTCCAGTTCACTTTGTTTGAATAACTATTATATCCATTGTGATGCTAATATTATTATTCATGGAAGCGAGGAGAGTCGGGGATTTGGAGTGGATGGTAGACAAGACCTTCAAGGACGGTATGAAGGTTCCAATTCATTTATTTGGAACAGAGAACATAATAAAAAATCTAGACCCTCAGGTTTACGAACAGGCTGCTAATGTTGCTTCCTTGCCTGGCATAGAGAAAGAGGTTATCCTTATGCCGGATGCACATTCTGGTTATGGCGCTCCGATCGGCACAGTTGCAGCTTTCGATGTAAACAACGGAGGAGTTATCTCACCGGGGATGATAGGTTTTGACATAAACTGCTCAGTCAGGCTTATAAGGACTAACCTTACATTGAAAGACGTTAAATCAAAGCTTAGGACGGTAATCGAGGAGCTTTTTAAGGCGGTGCCCTCTGGTGTAGGGTCAGAGAGCAAGGTGAAGCTAAAGGAATCAGATTTCAGAGAGCTGGCAGATGGCGGGGCAAAATGGGCTGTCGAGCATGGATTTGGGAAGAAGGAAGACCTGGAGAGGATCGAATTGAATGGAAATGCAGGCTGGGCAGACAGCGACAAATTGTCTAAGGCTGCGATTAAGAGAGGTTTGAACCAGATAGGGACGCTAGGGTCTGGCAACCACTACCTCGAGATCGAGCATCTTGTTTCAACTAACATCTTTGATGAGGATTTAGCAAAGGAGTGGGGCCTTTTTGATGACCAGATCTTAATCTTAGTTCACACGGGTTCTAGGGGGGCTGGGCATCAGATTGCTTCAGATTATATGAACTCATTTGCGAAAATCATGAAATCGAAGTATGGGATAGAGGTTCCGGATAGGGAGCTGGCTGCCGTTCCATTTCTGTCGAATGACGGGCAAGACTACTACAAGGCGATGGGCTGTGGCGTAAACATAAGCTTTGCAAATAAGCAGATCATACTTCAAAGGGTAAGGGAGGTATTCTCCAAGATTTTCAAGTCAGACTCGGACTCATTGGGCATTGATATAGTTTATGATGTAGCGCACAACAGAGCCACCTTGGAGAGGCATAAAGTCGACGGCGAGGATCTGGAGCTCCTGGTCCACAGGAAGGGCGCTACCGCGAGTTACTACCCTGGCAGAAAAGAAATTCCAGCATTGTACAGGAAAGAAGGCTCGCCCGTCCTCATAGGCGGTAGCATGCAGACAGCAAGTTACCTTCTAGTAGGATCAGAGAACTCAAGGCAGACGTTTTGCTCAACTGTCCATGGGGCAGGGAGGGTGATGAGCAGGCACAAAGCGAAGGAAAAGTATGATGGGAAGAAGCTAAAGGATGAAATGATAAGAAGCGGCATATATGTGGACACAGATTCCCTGTCTGGGCTAGCAGAGGAGGCGGGAGGGGCATACAAGGATGTAAACGAGGTTGTTGACAGCGTTGACAAAGCAGGGATATCAAAGAAAGTAGCTAAGTTTCTCCCGCTCGGCGTGATAAAGGGATGATTAAAATGACAAAGAGAGGAAAAGGCTATAAGTTTTTGGACAATATAACCAGCGCGGACGTGGCTTTTGAAGGGAGAGGGGAAAGCTTAGAGAGCTTGTTTGAAAACTGCGCTTATGCTTTGGAAAATGTGATGATAAACAGACTGGACAAGGTGAGTGCGGATAAATTTAGGAAAATCGCCGTGAAGGCTGGCGATATAGACCAGCTTCTGCTGTTGTTTCTTCATGAGATCATCGCCTTGAAAGATATCGAGAGAATGGTTTTCAGTGAGTTTAAAGTGCGTATCAGCAAAGATGGAGACAAAGGTTACATGCTCAAATGCGCGTGCAAAGGGTCAAAGATTGATCCAAAGCTGCACGAGACGGTAGTGGATGTAAAGGGCGTCTCAATGCACAGGCTCAAAGTAGAGGGAAGAAAGGGAGCCTACAGGGCGATGGTCGTAGTTGACGTGTGATCCGCTAATACATGTTTTCATAGGCCCTGAGCACATGTTCACCCCCAAATTTCGTGTCGAAATTTCTTTTTACTCTATCGATCATCTCTGCTTTTTTGATCCCTTTAGAGCATATGATTATGGTGTTTCCGGATAGGATGCTGCTGGATACTCTGTAGACGTTGAATCTCTTCTCCAATTTTCCTATATAGCTGTTGAAGTAAAGCATGTCCTTTATGCTCATTGCATAGTTTATCGCCAGCACGCCTTCTTTGTTTAGTGCGGCGTAAGCATTTTCCACGAATTTATCGGTAAGAAAAGGCTTCGGTATATAATCAGATATATACGCATCAAGGATTATTATGTCGTATCCCCTATGCGTCTCCAAGTATTTTGCTCCGTCGGCTATTATGATTTCAGCATCTATCTTGCTGTCGGCCATAAATCTTCTGTACAGTTCGGCTACTCTTTGGTCTACCTCTACAGCCGAAAGCGAAACTTTGTTCCCGTATAGCCTTTTGAATTGGAAGAGTATCGTTCCCCCTCCCAAGCCTATCATCAGCACCTTAGGGGAGGGGTATAAGCTTGGCAGTGGCGCAAAGAAGTCCCAATATGCGTTGGTATAGATCTTCCCGCCTTTGAATAGCCTCGAGTATGTAATGACTCCATATCTAAGCTCCTTTCTGTCCTCTTCGTCTAGTATATTGAAGTCGGGTTCCTTGATTCCGAATATTTTCCTCATTAAACTCATAATCTTCTCTATATTCAGGAGTTAATAAAAGTTCTCCTTTCTCGAATGTAGACCTACTTATCTGTCGGTGGGTTATTTATATGATAAAGACTTTGTCCAGCAGGAGACCCCCGTCATGCATGGAGCCCCAAGATCGCTGTAGGAGGAGAATCCGCCCTAAATCCTTGTGTTGGAGCATATAACCTCGGTTAAAAACAGGAGCCACGTGGTAAATCCGCCCCCTCAACTATTCGAATAGCCGAGTAGTAAAACTTTATATATTGGGGATTGTTTTATTTTGTTTGATAACTTTTTAGTAGTAGGAGGTTATATGCCATTGTCATTCAGCGAAGATTACATAGGGAAAGTCAGAAGGATGTTCGGGCTGAACATGTACGAAGCCAAAATATGGCTTGCACTGCTTTCGCAGGGTAGGTCGACCAATGGCAAGCTTAGCGATCTGGCGAACATACCTAAATCAAGGTCCTATGACATACTTGTTTCTTTGGAAAATGCAGGTTTCGTCGTCAGGGAACTTGGCAAGCCCATAACCTATAAAGCTATACCTCCATCTGAATTGCTTGCAAACATAAAAGAAAAAGCTGAGGAGAACTACAAAAGCCAGATAGAAAAGATAGAGAAGCTGAAGGACAGTGAAGTTCTAAAGGACTTGCAGAAGCTTTATGAGAAAGGTGTGACCTTTGTAAAAGAGGGCGAGGTGGCATCAGCCTACCAGGGCTTGCCATCTGCTTTCATGAGAATAAAGAACGAGATAAGGAATGCAAAGGATGAGGTACTCATAGTCAGCACAGAGAAATCATTGGAGCAAAAGATAAGGGCCTTAAATAGGGCTTTATCTGAGGCAAAGGCGAAGGGTGTAAGCGTCAAGATCTACGCGCCTATAGAGCAGCTTAAAGAAGAGCTGGAGCATGAGATCAACAAAGTAGGCAAGTTCGCGAAGCTCAACATAGACCTGGGCAGGTTCATAATCGTTGACGGGAAGACGGTTTTCATTTTCACACAGAATGACAAGGACGTCCATCCAAGCTCAGAGGTGGTTGTAAGTATCAGGGGCGATTACTTAGTCGATAAATTCAAGAACCTCGTTGAGGCTCACTCCAAGTGAATAGCCTATAGTCATCAATCATTTGCCTTTATAGAAAAGCTTAAACTTCATGTAGTCATAATTACAAAAAATGAGCAAGAAAGCTCCGATATTTATGGAGGAGATCAATGAGTTATGGGGTATTAATACCGATAAATAACAATAAAAAGCTTAATAATATAATCGTGAATTGTATATTTATAATCTGATATCAAAAAAGGGAGAAAAAAATGACCTACATAAAGGAGATAGAGCTGAACAACTTCAAGTCTTTCTATGGCTCAAATAAGTTCACCTTCTCTAAGTCGATAAATGCGATAGTCGGGGCAAACGGTTCTGGCAAGAGCAACATAATAGATGCGATAATGTTTGTTTTAGGCGAATCATCTAAGAAAGAAATGAGAAGCGAGATGCTGTCAGACCTTGTTTTCAACGGAGGAAAGAAGCAAAAGCCGGCGGAGACAGCCTATGTCAAGTTGACTTTGGATAATTCAGATGGCAGCTTCAAGAGCACTGAGGAAAAAGAAGTCGCCTTGATGAGGAAAGTTGACAAGAGCGGGAAGAGCGCATTCAGAGTAAATGGAAAGGCATCCACAAGGGAAGAGATATTGAATCTCCTGGCAGAAGTGAAGCTTGATAAAAATAACTTTAACATAGTCCCGCAGGGAGAGATATTGGAGATAACCTCTTTGCCTTCTGAGGAGAAATTGGAGATAATAAAAAGCCTTTCAGGTATAAGCGTTTTCGAGGAGAAAAAGGAGAAAAGCATAGACGAGCTGAAAAAGGTCGATGAGAACATATCAAAGATAGAGATGATGCAGAAAGAAAGACAGAAGTTCATGGATCAGTTGAATGAAGAGAAGAAAAGGGCCGATGAGTTCAAGGGACTTAAAGAGCAGCAGAGGGTATTGAAAGTGAAGTCTTTACTGCTTAGAAAGCAGAGCATAGACAAAGATTTGGCATCATTACAGGATGAATATGATGCGATCAAAGGCAAATCCGGGGGGCTTGAAAAAGAGATAGAGGAGATAGCAAAGAAGAAAAGCGAGATAAACAAAGAGATAGAAGAGATAAATGTAAGGGCTGGGGAAGAAGGAGAGAAGGAGATCTCGGAGGCCGAGGAAAATTACAGGTCTTTAGAAAGTGAGGTCGGTAGGTTAAGGATTCTAAGCGGTACAGATTCAGAGCAATTGAATCAGATAATAAGCACAATTAAGAACCTTGAATCATCTCGGGAAGAGATAGAAAAGCAGATAGAAGCTGAGAACAGCATGATAGACCGCGACACAAAAACATTGAGGTCGCTGCAGGAGAAAAGAGACGAGCTTTACAAGGCAGCCTCAAAGGCAGAGAATTACCATACAAAGATAGAAGACATGGAGAAAGAACTTGGGAGGATAAACAAAGAGCTCTATGATTATAAGTTAGCTTTATCAAATTATCCAAAACTTCTTGAAAAGCAGGAGAAGATAGCATCCCTTAATGAATTGAAGGCAAGTCTGTCCGCCGAGAAGAACTCATCTACGATAAAGTTTTCGGAGCTTAAATCGGAGGTGGAGAAGCTCAGGTCCGAGCTTTCTCAGCGTGAGAGGTCCATAAAGGGCATAGAGCAGAGCTTGATATCAAAGAGGTCGGCCATGTTTGAGTACAGCAGAGCAGTTGAGGTCTCCAGTAAGCTGAGCGCTTCAATCCCTGGAGTTTACGGCACGCTTTCGCAGTTGTTCAGGGTCAAGGACCCGGCACATTCCGAAGCCATATTTAATGCGATAGGCAGGAGAGCTGATTTCATAGTGGTCGACACAGAGGACACGGCTTCTAAAGCTATAGAAATGCTTAAGAGCAACAGGCTCGGTTCTTTTTCTTTCATACCATTGAACAAGATCATATACTTCCCAGTCAGCAGCCACCCGTCGGAAACTGGGGTCATAGATTATCTGATAAATCTGGTGGAGTATGATCCGAAATTCGAAGGAGCGGTCAAATTCGCACTCTCTGACACTGTTTTGTTTGATTCGTTCCAAAATGCAAAGAAAATGATAGGCAAGTACAGGATGGTGACTTTGGATGGCACAGTATTTGAGAAGAATGGCGTGATATCTGGTGGCTCCTCAAATAGGTCAGATATCCTTGCATTGAATAGATCAGTATCAGAACTGACAAGGGAGCTGGAGCAGCAGAATCTAGATAAGAATGAGCTTTCGGAGAAGCTTGCGAAGAAGGAAGGGGAGTTGAATTTCCTCCTTTCGAGGATAAATTACTCAGAGCAGAAGCTAAAGGAAGTCGAAAAGGAACTTAATGAAGCGCAATCAAGTGCTAAAACTTTGTCCGGGTCCGAGGAAGACATAAGCAAGAAAATATCGGAGTTGGAGGGAAGCAGGGCGAAGCTCATAGAATCACTTAGGATGATCGAATCGCCGGCAGGGGACCAGAAAAACTATAAGGCTGAGATAGAAATACTGGACAAAGAGATAAGAGAATTAGAGATAAGGCTGGCAAGCTCTTCAAATAAGATAGAGAACAGCCTGAAGTTTGAGTTAAACAACACTGGAAAGAGGCTCCAAGATCTATCCAAAGAAAAGTTGAAATTTGAGTCTGAGATCTCGCAGTTGAAAAATAAACTTGGCAGTATGGAGAAGGAGCTTGAGAAATCAAAAGCGGAAGTTGAATCAAAGTCGAAGACTTTGGTTGATCTTAGGAAAAGAAGAGAGGAGCTGATGGCAGACCTTACCAAGCTAGACAGGCAGGTTGAAGGCCTTACGCATGAGAATCAGAAGTTTGTGAACCAGCTAAATGAACTGAACCTAAAGAAAGCAGCCATAAATGCAAAATTGGAGACATTGGAAGAGGAGATGAAAGGCTATGACCTCAATGGGATAGTTTTAGACGAGAAAGATGACCTGCAGAATATACAGAGCAGACTGAATAGCATAACTAAAAAGGTAGACAATTTCGGGCCGATAAATGAGTTAGCGGTTTCGAAGTTTGATGAAGCATTGGCAAAATTCAATGAGAATAAAGCTCAATTGGATGTTCTGAATGGGGAGAAACAGAAGCTTCTGGACGTGATAAGAGACATTGATCAAAAGAAGCTGCAGGCGCTTATGGACACGCTCTCTTCTCTTAATGATATCTTCGACAAAACATTTAACTTTGTTACAGGGGGCCATGCGAGCTTAATCCCAGAGAATCAGGAAGATGTATTCGGAACCGGCCTAGAGATAAGAGTTGACCTCCCAAACAAAAGAGTGCATTCGGTAGTGGGGCTCAGCGGAGGGGAGCAGTCGATCGTTGCAATATGCCTTCTTCTGGCTATGTCAAAATTAACAGGCTCCCAGTTCTATGTTTTGGATGAAGTTGACGCAGCTTTAGATTCAGTTAATGCCTCTAAGTTTTCCTCTTTGCTGAAGAATTTCTCCGAGGGCGCCCAGTTCATAATAATCTCGCACAATGATACAACTATCTTGAATGTAGACAAGGCGTATGGCGTCTATATGGATGATTCAGGTATAAGCAGAGCGGTTAGCATAGATATAAATGAGGCTGTAAAGCAGAAGGTTCAGTAATTCTCTCTTAAAAATTCAACGAGCGTGTTTAGCTCATTTAAGTTCAGCTGCTTAATTGTTTTCTTTGAAATATCTCCTATACTGTTTATTCTCTCCAGTAGATAGTCCTTGCTGTTTCTTTTTGTCTTTGAATTCATATCCCTGTCAGCTTCTAGTATCGCATTTTTAACCAGAGACTCAGACCTTTCAAGGACTTTCTGTATTATATCTGTTTTTTTCCTTTCAATAAAGACCATCTTGCTTGTTACCCTCGGCTGGGGATAAAACTTATCCTTGCTTACCGTGCATATCTCCTTGAAGTCCATGAATTGCTTCAATGAGAAAGACAGGACTGTCTCTTTTTTTCCTTCTGTCAGGCTTTCGGCGAGCGTATTTGGCAGTATCATAACGCCGGTAGAGTAATCATATCTTGATATCTTAAGGAGAATCCTGTCCACTATATCATAAGGGGGATTTGATACGATCTTGGTGAAGTTTGGAAGGATCATGTCCGTTACGTCGTGATTTATAAGTGTTACCCTCTTATTCAGCTCAAATGTGCTAACAAGATAAGAGTACAACCTAAAATCCTTCTCTATAGCTATCACATTGCATATCCTAGCCAATCTTTCAGTTATATATCCAAATCCTGCGCCGATGTCGAGGACAATATCATTTTTGTTAAGGTGGGCTGATTCTATCTCCTTATCCAGAAGCTTCTCATCGATTAAGAAATTCTGCCCCTCTTTGTTTAAATTTTCAAGCTCGAAATCTTTCACTAGTTTGATTGTTGTATCCAAGAGAGCACTCATACTTTCTTTAAACCTCTAAAGGCTACCTTAAACTTCTCAATAAAGTACTCTGTGCCGCATTTTTTGCACTTCACGGATATGTACTCCTTGTTTTTTCCATTCTCTTTTTTCTTTACCGTTGACAGGTCAGAATCAAACTTGTTTTCGAAGCCGCACTTTGGGCATAAGAATCTAAAAGTGTAATCCCTGGAGGTTTTTAGCTTATATATTAGCACCCTACTTTCCTTACCGTCATAGTTGACGGTCGATTTTTTGAAGTAGTCACAGTCTTCCAAATTGGGTAGGTTTTCCATTTTCTAATTAGTTTAATTGGATTTATAAACTTAAAAAACTTTAACAAATTCGCTGAGAATTCTTCTTTCGTAAGATGGGCATCATACATGATCATATGATAAAGGCCTACTGGCCTGTTATGCCCTCAAATATTCACATTAGAAAGGGTTAAATATAAAAAATTCTATTTAAATGCCATGGAAACTAAGAGTGTAGAAGGAAAGAATGAGAGGATTGATGCTAGAGCCATAGTCGGCAAGCCAGTTGTCGGTAAGAGCGGGAAGAAATTGGGAGTGGTAGCTGATCTGATATATGAGATTAGGACAGGAGAGTTAGTCTATCTAACCTTAAAGTCCCCTACAAGCTACGCTTCGTCTTTTCAGCTTGAGAAGGATGAATCTGGCAACTATGAGATCCCATACAATTCAGTCATCTCAGTCAGCGACTTTGTGATTGTTTCTGAAGAGGATATAATTTAGTCATCTATTTGAAAGATATGGGAAGAATAAGAGGCAAGACTGTTAGACAGTACACGTTAGAAATACTTAAATTGAGGAAGTTCATCTTCACTGATAACTTTGAAACTAACAAGGAAATAATTAAGGGCATTATCCCGGAGAGCAAGGTAGTCGCAAACAAGGTAGCTGGCTTTATAACCCGCCTAGCGAAGGAAAAAAAGCTGGAATCATTTATAATAGAGCACTCATCTAAGTGACTTTAAATTTTTTGTTGTTGAATACCATCTTTATCCCCCTCTCATAGGAGATTGCCCCTATCACCACTACTACAAATATAACGATGAAGAATCCTATCCCTAAGTTGTGAAGGTTGTGCACCTCCAGCGGCGTTAAGACTGCAAAATTGCTAATTTGTGGGAACATTATCACTAGCACCCCTGCTATTAGGAAGGTTAAGCCGCCATAGATGAGCACATGGGAAGACATGTACCTTGCTAGGAACTGTAAGCCGTCTGTCGTTATCTTCTTCACCTTTGTTATCCATGTACCGAAAACAGCGCCGAATATGAACTGCATAGTCATTGTCCCCAATCCAAACAGCAATCCAGGCAGGAAAGCCACATAGGCGTTTGGCATGGCAGGGACGAAGATGAAGTATATTATCATCGCAAAAGCGCCGAATCCGAACCCCGCTATTAGTCCGTGCACGAACGCCATCTTGCTTGAAACATCCCTGCTGTAGAAATCTATGTCCTCATGTCGCTCTCTCTTTGGTACAAATGCCCGGTTTATCAGGTCATCTATCTTCAGATGTGGCCAGTATCTCCCGGTTACAACATAGTTACCGGCAATGAACATGACAAAACCAACTAGAATGTAAACCGCACCGAAGAATATGGCCGATGAAAACACATATTTTATCTGTGGGAATCCAAACATTATCAATAGAAATATCACCTCAGACATCAGCGCCCTTTGGATCGTGAAACCCAATGAAAATATGGCCCCTCTTTCGGCGCCCTTCGTTGCGCTGTAGCTCCCAATAGCATAAGAGAAAGTTATCGGCCAAGTGTGCTCATCGGGCGTTATCCCATGCACTATCCCAAGCAGATAAGATATCAGCAGGGAAACACCTAGGCCTTCAAATACCGGATTGAACAGATTTATGTCCATGCTACCTAACTAGAATACTAATTATTCACCTACCTTCAGATAAAGTGAAAGCCTTTTTAAGTTTAAAAGCTTAATCTTTTTTTGTTTTGCCTCGGTGGCTCAGTGGTAGAGCGTTTCCTTGGTAAGGAAAAGGCCGCGAGTTCGATCCTCGCCCGAGGCTTGATTTGAAGCATAAAAATCATTATATGGTAGATAAATATCGTCAAAAAGGTGGAACATTAGAAGATATATGAGGCCTTCGGAGAGAGCTGATAAAAAGGTTGTAGTATTTGATTACGATGACACGATCTTTTTTACGGATGTGGCGCTTAAATTAGCCTCAAAAGAAGCAGTTAACAAAGAGCTCACAAGGTCTCAGATAAAAAAATTACCGCCAGATACAATAACCAAGATATTTACTTTGGCCGGTAAAAAATACTATCCTGCATACAGGCTGAATAAATTAGTATTGGATAAATTTAAGAGATACAGGTCAAAGGGGTACGACATCATCGTGCTGACTACACGTTGGAGCACGCTTAGAAGATACACCTTGAAAACCCTGATAAATAATAACATACCCTTCCAAAGTTTGGTTTTAGATAGAAATGGAAGCACTGACGGGGCAAAATTTAAGATAGGTTATCTAAAATCACTTTTAAGCAAATATAACGAGATCATATTCTTTGATAATTCGATAAAATTTATTAGGAGAGTAAATGCGCTTCCATCTTTAAAGAGAGTATCGTTGTATTTAGTCAATCGGACGCGCATAATTAAATACAGAGCGGGGTAAACGTCAGAGCATTGCTCTTCTATAGAACTTCTCTAGTTTTATACAGTTTTCCTCTATGCTGAAGTGGCTTCTTATCACCTCTCGTGCAGACCTGCCGAATCCGGCATAGTCAGATAAAACATCCTTTATTCCTTCCGATATCGATGAACTGCTCCTGGCTTTGACAACTACTCCGCCGCCAAACCTCAGCGCTTCTTTCATGCCGCCCTGGTCAGTTGTGACTATCCCCAAGCCGCAGGACATTGCTTCTAGCATGCTTGTTACTACACCTTCCCTTGAATAGGAGGGAAAAACCCCGATTTTTGAGCGCGAGTAAACAGTGGGGAGGTCCTTGAATTTGACATATCCTAGGAAATCAACATTGGCCTTCAATTTCTTCGATAAACTGTAAAGTTTTTTCTTTTCTGGGCCTTCACCTATGATTGCAAGTTTCAGGTTACTTCCGCCGATCGCTCTGATAAGGTAATCTAGGCCCTTTATTTTTATTAGCCTGCCGACGAAGATAAGATCGTAGACCTTTTTGGTTTTTACCGGCTTAAAGAAATCAGTGGCGATTCCGTTGCGAATAACTTTATTTATTTTATATTCAAATTCTGGGAAAAGAGAGCGCCATTTATTTTTTACTTCGGAGCTAACGGATAATATCTCCTTTGCTTTTTTAAGCCCTATCCCTGCCGCTTCTATTCTCTTCTCCGGATAGCCATGTAAGTGCAGAACGATATTCTTATTATCAAGTACAATATGGTCGTGTGTGTAGTGCGATATTATAACGTCCGGCTTGATATTTTTTATAGTCTCTATGGAGTCAAGCTGCATCATAATAGATTCATAGTTCCAAGCTTCGATCGGGATCTTTGTGCCGGTAGGGTATAAGCCGTCCAAGGACTTTACATTTGAGAAAATTATCCTGACTTCAGCTTTTTTTAAAAGTTTTAGATATTCGGATGGTTTTGATGGCTTTGTGGTGATCAGTGTAACATTATTTCCCAGCCTGGATAGCTCAGCCATTTGGTATGAAGGTACTATCTCGCCTCCACCTATATAGTAAGATATTCTGGGCTGAAGTACAAGTATTCTCATATCTATATAGCGATTAGTTAAGATATAAATCTCATTGATTTATCAGTAATCTAATATGGAATCAAAGGAGACGATAACTGCAGAGGGTAATTGTGCTGTCGGTATCTTATTGGTGGATGGAAAGATTTTGATCGATCTTAGAAGAATGGACAAAAATGTGGATCTATGGGAACTCCCTGGCGGAAAAATAAAGAAATGGGAGACTCCAGCGGCTGCATTAAAAAGGGAATTGGAAGAAGAGATTGGAATAAAAGTTAAGAAGATGCAGTGGCTAGGCGCAAAAAATCAAGCTGTCCACTGGGGGCACACTGAGTTTGAGCATTATTTTCTTGTCACTGAAATAAAAGGCGAGCCTTTTGCTAAATCTCAGAAGGAGGTCAAAGAAGTCAAATGGGTGTACCCCGAAGAACTAAAGGAGATAATAAACATCGGGTGGAGAATTCTAGATGGCATGTTCTTCCTAACTCGCAAGTTAGACAGATACAAGGAGCTATACTCCGTGCTTAAAGCCAGGGACCAGCGGCCATCCTTGAGTTTTACTTATTTTGCGCACTCCGGGACTGTTAAAACTTGGTGGAAGGAAGAAAGGCTGAATCCTAAGTCAGTATTTGATGAGGAAGAGGCAGAGCTTACAAAGATACTCTCGGAAAGTAAAGGCCCGATCCTGGAGACTGGGCCCGGATATGGCAGGTTGACTAACCTAATACTGAAAAAATTCAAAAAAGTAGACCTATTGGAGATCAACCCAGATTTTAGAACCGTCCTTATGAAAAGATTTGGCCGTAGGGTGCATTTTATAGATGGAGTCGCAGAAAGGTTCAAATCTAGCAGAAAGTATAAGACAATTCTATGCGCAGAGATGATCGAGCACATAAAGGATCCTTATAGCTTCATTTCAAACGTGAGGTCTGTGCTTTCAAGGGACGGTATATTCATATTGACTTTGGACAACACGGAGTCATCGTGGAGGAAGATAAGAGACAATTTCAGAAGACTCTATGGCGCAAGCACACCAGAATACTACAGAAAGATCAGTCTAAAATCAATCACCAATCTATTGAAAGATGCAGGGTTTCATTTCGATGTCAAAGAGATAGGGTACAATTATACTGTCTCGCTACCTGTAGGGCAGAAGAACATACCAATCCCGCAGATAAGGAATAAGAAAGAGCCCTATATGTTTTTAATAATCTCCACCCCATATGAAGAATAAACTAAGCGTAATAATAAGCACCTACAATCACGGTGCAAAGCTTTTTTCTTTGCTGGACTATCTTGATCGTTTAAACGTAGATGAGATAGTGGTCATAGATGACCATGATGGAAAGGATGGCGAGATAAGGGATAAACTTAGGAGCCTAAAAACAAAATCAAGGCTTATAATAACAAGTAGACCATACGGTCCATGGGCGACTAAAAGCGTGGGGATAAAAGTCGCTAAAAACGATTATATTCTGCATCTAGATGGGGATTGCGAACCGATAGATGAGAGTATAATTTATAGGCATTTAGATTGGCTTAGAAAAGGTTACATATTTGTTTTTGGTAACACTCTCTTTAAAGAGAAAGGCCTGTTGACAAACGCATTCTATGTAAGATACTGCCTCTCATCAAACAAGTACTTTATAAACAAACCTACAGAGTTTGGCGGACACAATATAATCGCTATAACGGGGAACAATTTCTCGCTGAATAGAAAGATGCTTTACACCAAGGACATACCAAATCTAGGTCTGTATGCAGGGGATGATCTGTATTTCGCCGTGTTGAACTTGAGAAGAACTGGCAAAAAGGCGATTTTTGACCCCACACTGTTAGTAAAACATAAGCACCCTCTGACGTTTCGTAAGTTGATTAAGAAATACTACACCTATGCGATCGGTAACGGGGTTAACAGAAGGATATTTGGAAAACTAGGGGACTATTACGCTACATTCTTTATAAGAGTGTACTTTTCGAGGACACCTATAGCCCTCAAGAGATTTGGCTTGCGCCCCACTCTTCTATTCTTTGCTTTATATCCTCTCTATGCCGTGATAGCCATACCAGGCTTCATACGTGGATTCACATTGAAGATAAAAAAGCTCAAAATAGGCTACAAAGAGGTAGAAATCTGATGCCTCTCCTTAAACACGATCCCTTAAGGAAACTGCTTAATAAGCACATGAATGACCAGTAGTACTGCCACGATAAGTTATGAAATCAACGATTACACCAATTTCTCGGCCTCATCGCATATAAATTGCATGTCTCCCTTTATCTGTATTATAGGGATGGTCTTTGCTATCCTCCTAGCCAACGCGATCCGCTTGACAGACAAGTCCACTGTGTCTAATGAACTTAGAGGTCTTCTGAATCTGTCTATATAGCAGCTGTATACTCCTCTTATCTCTATACTCAACAACTCATACATGTGAAAGATGGATTTTTCACTGTACCCCCAGATCGTTTTTAAGTTGCTGTTTGAGATCTGCGGATATACAAAAGCGGCTATTTTTGGCTTCTCGTCTTGATTGTCTTGTACCAGCTCCTCCATGCTCTCAGAGATCTTGTAGTTTTTCTTTATGTATGGGGATAGCTCCTCCATGATTTTCACCTTTCCGACTATCCTTGCATTGCTGTCTATAGTCGCCTGGCCGTCTGACACGAAACTGAACCCTTTGTATTTTACAAGGCTTATAGCTGTGCTGCTTTTTCCAGTGTCCTTCCAACCAAATAGGAAAATAGCCTTTCCTCGTTTGCTCACGGCGCTGCCATGTATGCTGTACATCCCGGATTCTTGCTTTTTTCGTTCAAGTAGATGCTTTGCTATTGAGATTATATTATCTGTATTGTCACCGCTGTATTCTGTTTTGGGATAGCCTTCTTTTAACTGGAATCTTTTGGAGTACCTAACGAAAACAGACGGGTAATTTTTGTTTATTTGGCTTATTGATGGGGAAGTTATGACCTTTTTTATTAGTTTATTGTTTATTGTCTTTGATATCAGTCTTCCATTACCGATTATATTTACGCCTACTCCGCAGCTTTCCAAAGCAAGCCCTGTTCTATCTTTTGAGTATAACTCTTTTGTGAGAGATTTTACCTCTCTATCAAAATCAGCGTAGTAGTTCATAACACATCTCGAGAGCGTGCATGAGCTTTCGATAAAATTTATAGTTTTGTGATATATAAATGGTATATTATAAGACGATAAGGAACCAATTTACTACATTCTGCTTAGGAGATTATATGAATTAAAAATGATTGGTTAAGATCCGCCTTTTTAATCACATGTAAAATGCATGTTTTGGTTCTTCGTCAAGCAGGCCACTGATCTCTTCT
>JBMFTM010000008.1:0-21512 GCA_049967035.1 Candidatus Acidifodinimicrobium sp. | reverse complement strand
TCATTCAAAGGAAGATTATTCTTTAATTATATTGGCTTTCTTAGAAGGCAAAATTGCACCAACTATCCCATAATAGATATTATTTATCAGCTTGAATAGAGAGTAAAATATGCGCGTTCTCTCAATGTAAACAACACTAAGTACAGCTATGCCTGCCCCTAGAAAAGCCCCAGCGATCACATCTGTCGGATAATGCATTCCGGTGTATATACGTGAATAGGACACTATAAGAGCTTCAGCAAGCAGTGGCAAGGAATACCTCTTCTTCAACATAAGTAGCGCCACAGTTGCACCCCCAATTACTATTAACGCATGCCCAGAGGGGAATGAAGAATCAGTCGGCTTTGGAAGGAGTACTAAAGCGCTTGCTATTGAAGTGAACGGTCTAGGTCTGAAGTATACTGCCTTTATTGTTAGTCCAACAATGATTATTATAATGAAAACTATTGCCATCATCAATGCAGTTTTCTTATAATCCCTGCTTCCGAATATCCAAAGTATAGCCACTATAGGGATCCAAAAGTACTTCCTGCCGTAAATTGAAGCGTATTCAAAGAATTTGTTAAGCGAAGCCACATTCCATCTCTGGTTTATAAGATTGAATAGAGAATTATCGAAAGATGATGAGATCCCAAAGTAAACTAAAGCAAAAACTACAAAAAAGAACACAACTAAACTAATCCCGATTATTTTATATTCTGATCCCATCTTACATTGATAGACAAGTTTTGTTTATAAATGTATAATCATATTTATTTTGATGTGGGGAGTTATGGATGATTTTAGTTCGTTGGACAGTTTGCGTTCAAAGATTGAGTCTCTCTTGTCTAGAGGGCCAGCACTAATAGGAGATATAGCGGAGGCGATAGGCAAGGACACAACACAGACAAGTGTAATCTTGGATTATTATGCTTCATCGGGAAAGATCTTCAAAACGATTAGAAAATATGGTCTATCACCAGTCTATGCTTTAAACAAAGATTTAGCGCTAAATAAGCTCTATGAAACTCTATCGCCTGCAGAGAAGAGAATTGTTGATAAATTCAAATCTAATCGGATAATAAGAGGCGATGAATTGTTACCTGCAGAAAGGTACATGCTTCAATCTTTAACGGATTTTGTAAATAAAGTTACAGCGGTGGATAGAGATACCGGCAAGCAGGTAGATATTTATAGCTACTATCAGCTGTCCGAAGAGGACATAAAGAGAGAACTCAATAAAGGCCAAGAGGCGCAGCCAGTTAACCAATACAGCTCAAAGGAAGTCAAACCCAAGGTTTCTAGATCAGCAAGAGCTTCCACCAAAGTAGACAACGATGATGAAATCAACCTTATACTGTCGAAGAACTTTTCTAAACCGGAGAAGCTGTCAAAGGGAGTATACCTTGCATTGTACGGCCAATATAATGTGCCGGTGATAGTAGCTGTTATGATGAAGAGCAGTCTGACCAAAAAAGATTTACTTAAACTGTTAGGCTATCTCACCGAGAAGAAGACCATTGCATTTATACTGACAAACGCGTCTAAAGTAAGCGGATTGGAGGCATACGGCAGCTCCATAAACATAGTGAAAATATGAGCAGGATATTTTTGTTGGGCGAAAGCACAGTGATCTCAGCGGAAGAGGGAAAAGATATAAATACAGAGTTTGGCATGATCCCCTCAAAGAAGTTAAAAGGCAAGAGAGCGGGTTCTGTTGTAAAAACGCATAAAGGCGTCCCTTTTATGATAATAAATCCTAGTGTATCAGATTTATTTAGAAAGTTCATAAGGTCACCACAGATAATAACCTTGAAGGACTTGGGAAGCATAATCGCCTATACCGGGATGAACTCCAGTAGCAAGGTATTAGATGCAGGCACAGGCTCAGGCTTTGCAGCGTGTGTTTTTGCAGGTATCGCTAAGAAAGTGGTTTCCTATGAGGTACGCGATGACTTTGCCAAGATAGCTGAAAAGAATAAGCTGCTCTTTAAAGCTAAGAATTTGAAGATAGTGAACAAGGACATAGCATCTGGTGTGAAGGAGAGAGATTTTGATATTATTCTGCTGGACCTTCCAGAGCCTCAGAAGATTGTACCAATAGTGAAGAAAAATGTTAAGGTAGGCGGTTACATTGTATGCTACCTCCCATCTATCATACAAGTTGAGAAACTTCTACGCACTGTCCCAGATGATATAAAAGTTGTCAAGCTCCTGCAGAATTTGGAGATACCGTGGAAGAATGATGTGAAATCGGACATTCTAAGGCCGGAGAGCAGTACGATACTGCACACGGCTTTTATAGCCATTATGAGGAGATATTTAGGTGTGTCTAAAAAGTAATCTTACTTAACATTTTTATACATCCTTATCATTAAGATTAAATGAAGATTGAAGGCATAGAATCTAGGAAGATACTGAATTCAAATACTAATTATACCATAGAAGTAAAGCTGAGAACAAAAGATGGGTTATTCAGAGGCTCTTCTCCGGCAGGCGAAAGCACAAGCATGTATGAGGTTAAGCAATTCAAGGAGAGCATAGATCAAATAGTTCAAAAGTTCAATTCTTTTTTGAGTGGTCTGGTTGGCAAAGATATATCGTCTTTGAATGATATATTTGAAATTGAAAAGACTATACCTGAGGAATTTATAGGGGGTGCTTCCCTTTCTCTTAGCTATTCATTGGTATACGCATTGGCCAGGGCTAAAAATATTGAGCCTTTTCAGTTGTTTTCTCCAAAGCCAAATATGAAAGTCATACCGGTGTGCAAGATGATAGGGGGAGGAGTGCATGCCTCCAGGGCAGCGATGAGCATACAAGAAATATTAGTTTTGACAATGGCTGATTCTGTTAGAGAGAGTATAGACCATACAATAAAGGTGTACAATGAAGTCAAGAAGCTCCTTTCAGATAAGACTATAAGTTTCATCGGAGGGGTGGATCCAGAAGGTGGTTTAATATCAGGATTGGACGATTATGAGTCTTTAGAAGTTGTACGTAGGGCTGTTAGCAATGTGATAAAGGAAACAGGGGCTGACATACGTCTTGGTATAGACGCCGCCGCTTCTACTTTCTTCAAGGACGACAGATACAATTATAAGAGACCGATATACGGCAAGGAAATTCTGACAAAAGAGGAGCAAGTAGATTTAATGGTGAAATTAGCAGACGAATTCGATTTATATTACATAGAAGACCCAGTTGATGAGAACTTCCAGGAAGGCTATAAGGAGGTCATGAAGAAAGTTGATGGATTGATAGTCGGAGATGATCTAACATCAACGAAGGTGGAACGCCTGGAAAAGATCAAAGGGAGCATAAATGCCACACTTATAAAACCTAACCAAGTTGGCTTATTGAATGAGGTTTTAAGGTATTCAGAGCTTTCCGATAAGTATAAATTAGCGAAGATATTATCTCATCGTTCGGAGGAGACGAACTCCTCGATAATATCTGATCTGGCCCTCGGTCTAGGAGCCGGCTATATCAAGATAGGTATAAATAGAGGGGAAAGAGTAGAAAAGTTAAATAGACTAAGTGAGATAAGTGAGTAGTTATGAACAAAACCGACAAGTTAGAAGCTTACAAGAAGTATGGCGTAAGGATAGGCACGAAGGGCTCGAATAAGGCGATGGAAAAGTTCGTCTTCAAGAGAATACCTAACAAATTTGTTATCTTTAATGTGAAGCTTATCGATGAGAGAATAAAGTTGGCTGCGAAGCTGCTAAATAATTATAAACGTAAAGATGTTCTATTTGTTTCCACATTTGATGAGGCTTATTACCCAGTGTATAATTTCTCCAAGATAATGGGGGTAAGCGTAAACTTTGGTAGATACCTTGCTGGTTCATTGACGAACCTCTCATATAAGAATTTCTTCGAACCGAAAATTCTTTTCATAGTGGACCCCGTTACAGATAGAAGGGCTATAAAAGATGCAAGGAAGATAAAGATACCTGTTATGGCGATATGCAATAATGACAGCAATCTTCGTTTTATTGACTTTATAATACCTGGAAACAACAAAAAAGCGGAAAGTGTCGGTTTCATACTTTATCTATTGGCAAATGAAGCTGCAAAAGATAAGGAGAAGAACATACTAAATAAAATAAGCTTTGAGGACTTTATATCAAAGGAGATAAGCTTTTAGGTATTTGGAGTTAGACAGATATTATCTAGAGGAGATATGTTTTTAGTTGATATCTACAGAAACCAAAAGTTGATTGCTAAATCAGTGAAATACTGCCAAGATTTAGGGTCAAAAATAATGGGGCTAATGTTTGTTTCTTCTCCAGGAAACGGCGCTTTCCTACCAGATGTAAAAGACATACATATGAATTTTGTTAGATTCAACCTTGATGTGGTGTGGCTTGACAGAGATAATATAGTTGTGAAGAAGACTTTGGCCAGGCCGTGGAGGCTTTACTATGGGCCTGCGAATGCTGTTCATGTTCTGGAGTTGCCCCAAGGGAAAGGATCAATGATAAAGGTAGGCGACAAATTATCCTTGAAGAACAAAAGAAAAGTTTAGAATGGAAGAATTAAAGACAGGTCTTATTAATAAAGAAGGCTTAAACCAAAAATTTGGTAGGTTTTTATTCGTTTTTCCTGGTAATTCGAATATAAACTTGGACAAAGTTACCTCAATACACAGTCTTCTCTTCCCTTCTTTACTAGTTAAGAATTTGAAGGAAGGGATGAAAGAGGTCCTTTATCAGTCTATAGAGAAGGTTGATGCAGTCCTCTTGTCAGGAGGGATAGACTCATCACTTGTAGCCAAGATCGAGCATGATAAAAACAAAGATGTCAAGTTCATATCATGCGGTTTGAAAGGGAGCGAAGATCTGGTATACTCTAATATCTTAGCCGAACAACTTGGCGCGGACATAATCAGTGTTTTCCTTGATGAGGATAACGTATTAAGCAGTGTAAAATCTTTGAAAGATCTCGGCTTCGGAGGCTATGACCTGATACTTGGCGTGGTTGAGTATCTGTGCCTTAAAAAAATGAAACAGGAAAACCTTCAAACAGCCTTGACCGGCATGGGCAGTGACGAGCTTATGTTTGGCTACCATAAGTATAAATACTTGGAGAGAGATGAATTAATTGATTATAGATCGGATAGGGTTTATTACCTGAATGCAACCGACGGTTTTAGAATAAACAAATTAGCTAAGACGTTCAATGTCAGAGTTGACTCTCCTTATTTGACAGATAAGTTTGTCAGCCTGGCTATGAGTTATAATCATGATAAAAACGAAAAGGAGGTATTTAACAAAAATATACTAAGATCTATCGCGGATGATATAGGTATAGATCGCAGGATAGTCTACAGGGAAAAGAAAGCCATGCAGTATGGCAGTGGAGTTGTAAGCATTCTGCGGAGTATATCAAAAATGCGAGGATTTAAAGGGATAAATGAATTAGTGAATGCATTGTGAAGCCGTTGTTTTGTTCAAAAATGATGGGTTCAAATTGAGCATTTGCTAAGGTTAGGAGGTAAATTATGATAAAAATTGAAGCTTTAGGCGGATATAGTAAGATAGGAAAAAATATGACTGCAATAAACATAGACGGCGAAGTAATAATAACCGATATGGGTGCAGACATGGAGAGACTTGTAGACTTTCAGGAGGATTCTAAAGTCCTGACTGTCAAAGACTCAGAGAAACTTATAGAAGGAGGGGTGATACCCGATGACAGGGATTTCTTTGAGAAGGAGGGGATGAAGGTAAAGGCCATAGTGATCGGCCACGGGCACTTAGACCACATCTGGGCTGTGCCATTTTTAGCTGCCAAGTATAAATGTCCGATTATAACTACTTTATTCACGTCTAAGATACTCGCGCATCTTATGTCTGACTATAATAGCTTTAATCTAAAGATAGTGCGACTTGTGGAGGGCAGCATCTTTAAGGTGTCTGATAAACTTAGCATAGAACTAGTCCACATAACGCATTCTATACCTAGCAGCACCTTGATAGTCATCCATAGTCCATACGGTGCGGTGATATACGCAAATGATTGGAAGTTTGATAATTACCCTACGCTTGGTAAGAAGCCAAATTATGAAAGGCTTGAGGAGTTGAGCAAAAAAGGTATCGCAGCAGTTATATCAGATTCCACTAGAATAGACTTCGATGGATATTCCTTCTCTGAAAGCGTGGCAAAAACTATGTTGGAGGATGTGATAAGGAAAAGTCTGAAACATAAGACTATATTTGTGACGACCTTCTCTTCGCATATCGCCAGAATAAAGAATATAGTAGAAGTAGCTAAGCGCTTTGACAGGCAGGTTATGATCTTCGGCAGAAGTATGGACCTGTACATAGAATCAGCTATATCCGCGAACGTTGTGGACAAAAAAACATTTCCAAAAGTTTCAAAGGTGTTCCCGCTGGTCAATAGGGCGCTTAAAGTTGTCAATGATAATCCTGGGAAGTATCTAGTAATCTGCACAGGGCATCAAGGTGAGCCGAATTCATTCCTAAAGAGATTGGCAGGGGAAGAATATAGCTACAGACTATCAAGTGAAGATGCGATTATTTTCTCATCCGAGACTATACCAACTCCAGTCAATATAGCAAACAAGGGGATGCTTAAGAAAGAATTATCTGAGAAAGGAGCTTATATAGTGGAGAATGTACATGTGTCAGGTCATGCCTACAAAAATGACCATAGGAATTTCATAAAGATGCTTATGCCTAAACATTATATCCCGTCTCATGGTGGGATAGATAAGATAAGTGAAGGAATATCTTTAAGCAAGGAGTTTGGATATGAGCTTGGTAAAACATCGCACATTCTCCTGGATAATCAAGAGCTAGAGTTGAATCTTTGAATCATAGAAGTGTATAAGTTTAAATTTTTAATTTTGCTCTGATTCTAGATGGATGAGCTTAAAAATTGGGGTAACAAGGAAGAGTTGGCTGTTTTAGATGTTTGGAGGAAAGAAGGCCCGATAAATTTTTCAATAGATCCAAAAAAGCAGTACTTTGGCATAGATACGCCTCCTCCATACACCTCTGGCAGGCCGTGGCATGTAGGTGCGGCTGCGCATTACTCAAAGATAGACATGATCGGCAGAACCGCAAGGATGCTAGGTTATAACGTATTATTTCCGGTGGGTATGGACAGAAATGGGATACCTGTTGAAAGATATGTAGAGAAGAAATACAACATCAGGATGCGCGATACGGAGAGAGAAAAATTCCTAAATTTATGTCATACTGCATTGGATGAGTTGGAGAAGGAAATGATAGAAATTCTCGAAAGGTTGGGTTACTCTGGTGATTTTAGCAACATATACAGGACAGATTCTGACGGATATAGGGCATTAACTCAGGCGACCTTTATAGAGCTTTGGAATAAGGGATTGATCTATCGTGGGACAAGGCCAAGTAACTACTGCTCTGACTGTAACACCACGATAGCAGATGCGGAGATAGTCTACAAAGAAATACCCTCTAAGTTGGTAAGCATAAAATTTGCGATAAAAGGAGAGGATAAATCCATTACTATCGCAAGCACAAGGCCTGAGCTGCTAGCTGCTTGTAAAGCTATCATTGTAAACCCGACTGATGATAGGTATAAGGACTTAGTAGGTAAAACTGCAGTTGTACCAATATATGGTCACGAGGTGAAAATAATCTCAGATGAGTCCGCTAAAAAGGAGTATGGGACCGGGGCGGAAATGCTTTGTACCTATGGAGATTACAATGACGTCCTTTTGGCTAGGAAATTGAACATAAAAGACACGATAATAATCGATGAGCGAGGGAAGATGACAGAAAAAGCCGGTAATTCTCTAGCCGGTTTGACTGTTAAAGACGCAAGGGAGAAGATAATAGAAATTCTAAAGGAGAAAGGCTATATAGATAAAATAGAGGAGATAATGCATAGGTCTCCTTTTTGTGAGAGAAGTAACACTCTAATAGAGATAATACCTATGGATGAATACTACATAGATGTGATATCCTTCAAGGACAAGATGAGATATCTAGCAGATAACCTAAATTTCATACCCGGTTGGAGCAGAGAGCTTCTTCTTAATTGGATAAAAACAGCGTTAGATTGGCCTATATCAAGGAGAAGATTCTACGGCACGGAGATACCTATTTGGTACTGTAAAAACTGTGGGGAGCCTTTCGTGCCAGAACCTGGTAAATATTATAAGCCTTGGCATGATAATCCGCCAGCTGATGCCAAATGTAAAAAATGCGGAGGTAAAGAGTTTGTAGGTGATACAAGAACCTTCGATACATGGATGGATTCAAGCGTTAGCTCTTTGTACATCACCAAATATCTGACAGACAAGAGTTTTCATTCATCGACCTATCCTTTGACTATTAGACCGCAAGGTCCTGATATAGTCAGAACTTGGCTATTCTACAGCCTCTTAAGAGGTTACCAATTGACTGGCAAGGCTCCTTGGGATATGGTATGGATAGACGGAGTCGGGTTGGATGAGCATGGCGAAAAGATGTCTAAGAGTAAAGGCAACGTGGTTGACCCATACCCTATAATGGAGAAGTATGGGGCAGATGCGTTCAGATTTTGGGCCGCATCGGAGGCTTCGTCAGGAAGTAACATGTTGTTCTCAGAGAAAAAACTGCAGGGCACGTCCAAGTTTTTAAATAAGCTTTTGAACATATCTAAGTTTATAAGCTCCTTCAAGACTGATGGTAATATAGCGTACACGGATCTCCTGCCTACAGATAAATGGATAATATCCTATGTATCAAAATTATCAGAGGAGTTGGTGTCTGCATACAAGTCCTTTGATTTTTTCACTGTTTCAAACAAAATCAGGGAGTTTGTTTGGAACATTTTTGCCCCTCATTATATAGAGATGGTCAAGGCAAGAGCTTATGGGAACAACTCCTCGAAGACAGAGAGAGACGCGGCTATATACACTTTGAGAGAAGTTTTTAAGATGTTGGTGTTGTTCTTGGCCCCAATTACTCCATTCATATCAGATAAACTGTGGAGGGAGGTCTATGGGGGTAAAAGGGTAGATCTGGAGTTATTCCCTAAACAGAGTAAATCTGAAGAGAATTACTATAGCATGACTGACGCAATAATCTCATTTAATACAAAGGTCTGGAAGGCAAAGAAGGATTCAGGCAAGTCTCTTAGGGACAGCATATCGATCGAAATCCCAGATGATTTGAAGCAATTCAGTAAAGATTTGACCTTAATGCATAATATCACTTATGGTAAAAGTTAGGATAAACAATATAAAATTTGGGGAAAAGGAGATCGAAGTAGAATCCGGCTTTGTTTCAGAGATAATCAAGAAACTTGGAACAAACGATGATTCTGTGATATTTGTGGACGAAGAAGGGAAAATTTACACTTCTGATAGGAAAGTGCCAGATGGTATGAAGTTGAATATGGTAGAGGTTTTCTCAGGGGGATAAATTCATGCTGTGCCAAATCTGCGGCAAAGACGCAGTGATTTCATCTGCTAGTGGTACATTTTGCCGTGATCACTTTTTGAAGAACTTCGAAGATAGAGTTTTAGATACGATCTCTAAGTATAGTCTTATCAATGATGGCGAAAAGATTGTTGTTGCTAATTCAGGGGGTAAAGATTCTCTTTCCTTACTGTACATACTTAATAAGTTTTTCAGAGGAAAGAATGAGATACTGTCCATTACGATAGACGAGGGTATAGCCGGCTATAGAGATAAGACCATAGACATAATGAAACATTATTGCGAAGATTGGGGGGTAAAGTACAAAGTCTATTCCTATAAAGATTTCGTCTCGAAGAGCATGGACGAACTGACAAAAATAAAGGGAGGGATACCATGCTCATACTGTGGCGTACTTAGGCGGTATCTAATTAACAAAGCAGCTTTGGAAAATAGCGCAGATAAAGTCGCCACTGCCCATAATCTGGATGATGAAGCTGAAAGTGTTATCATGAATTTAATTCAAAATGATGAGAGTAGATTTATAAGGGTCGGAGCCAATGTTGGTTTAATTAAAGACAAAGGCTTCACACCGAGAATAAAGCCTTTTATGTTTGTCAGTGAAAAAGAAACGATGCTTTATTCCATATTAAGGGGGATAAATGCGATACATTCTGAGTGCCCCTACGCGAAGTTTGGGATAAGGAATGAGGTCTCCCAGATAGTGAAGCAGCTTGAAAGTTTGTATATGGGAAGCAAAGAGAATATAGTTGACTCTGCGCTTAAGTTGGCGGATAGCTTAAAAGCTGCCTCAGATTCTGGAAAGTTAAATAAATGTAGTATATGCGGCGCTCCTTCATCTAAAAACATATGCGAAGCTTGTTCTATAAGACTTTCTGTGGTCGGAACAAACGTATAATATTGGCAGCATTTGAAGGAAGAATTAAATCTTTAAATATCAAAATAATTAATATAATTAAATGGCAAATGTGTCAGAGATTAAACTTTCTCAGAACTATGATGAATACAAGGCCAGCGTTGATGCTTTCAATAGTTCTTTACGCTCTACAGTATCAGATATATACAATAGATTAATCGCATTAAATAATGCGATTTCTAGCCAAAATAAAATACTCAAAGACTACGGTGACACAATATCAAAAACTAACACGGAGATAGGCCGTATCGACTCGCAGCTGAAACAGGTTTTTGACACAATATATAATATATCAGACAATGTAAATAGCTTGAATAAGTCCTCGGCTAACGCGGTCGCATCTCTTGCTTCCTCGATTAACAACTTAGACGCAAAAATCACAAAAATATCAGATACTACATTAAAGGCGATACCATCCATAAGCGGAATCACAGACCAACTTAACACTTTAAAAGAGGGTTATAAAACTATAAGCTCAATAACAACTAGTTTCAATGACCTTACTAAGAATGTCAATGCAGCCGTTTCAAATCAAAACTCATCAATAAATGAATTGAATGCAAAACTATCTAAGTTGTCAGATACCGTGGTTAACGCTTTGCCTACAATCAATGGAGTCGTAGACGAAGTAGATGGCATAAAGAAAGATATCTCAAATGTAAAGGACCAGATCAGAACCATAACGGATTCAGTCAATTCAATAAATGTTCAGACTAATGGGTTTCAATTGAAACTTGATTCTATTGGTTCTGAATTCTCCAGTATAGAGAAAAATATAGCGGACCTTCATAAATTCTCCTTGGATTTCATAAACACTAGCAGGGGGTTGATGTCAGCTTTTTCCGGCGCAGATCTTGGGAATATAGCCACCTCAATAAAGATGCTCACTGATAAACTTGAGGCAACCACAGCACAGGTAAATCGCCTATCGGATGATGATATATCAATTAAGAAGGATGTAAGCGCAATATCCAGCAGGTTATCAGATCTGAGCGTAATAAAAAACTCTAATAAAATACTTGAAGAAGCAATAAATACCGCTAAGGCTATAAGCGAAGCGGAGAACAGGATAAACTCCGTTAGCTCTAAGACTGAGATGATGTTCAATCAGGTAACTGAATCCACAAATAAGTTCACACAGTTTGATGATAGACTAAATGAGTTAAGTAGGAAAATATTTGATCTGAGTAAGGATATAGAGCATATAAAGACAAGCTTGCCTTTGTTTGCGACTAAAGATGACATATTGAATCTGAATAAAAAATTAAATGAGAAAAGCTAATATCAGCCAATATGAAGTATGACTTTAAATTCAAGAACAAGCTTTTCAAGGACAAGCCTTTATACAGATTGGTCCTAAGCGAATTTGAGAAACCGTCAAATGATTATTTTTCCAATTTAAGAAGGTTTTGTATATCTTTGGGTTTGGTAAACCCGGGGGAAAGCAGAATCGGGATTGTTTACATCCTTGATATACTTTTAAAAGCAAGAAAAGATAAACCAAGTGGATTAACTAGTTATGACATAGTCAAAAAGTTGTACAGCAACAATGTTAAAATAGTATACGCAAATATTCTGAGGGACCTCAGAAAATTGATATCTACAGGTATAGTTGAAAAAATAGACAACAACTATAGGATAAAGGAGAACATGGATCTCCCTGAGATACTTGATAAGTTTGTTAAGCCTTACATAGTTGACAGGGTCTTGAAGAAAGTTGGTGACTATGCAGTCGCTATAGAAAAAGACGTAAAGAAAAAGAATTAACTTCTCTCATTTAATCGTTGATACCTCTAAAAGTAACTTGAAAAGTTTTTTACCTTTGTCGGTGAGTTTTACTATCCTTTTATGCTTATCATTTGAAACCTTAACTATGTCCAATTTACTCATCTTGTTGAGAAGTTTCACAATATAAGAATAGCTGCAATCTATCTTCCTAGATATAATAGCAGCATATGTATGATTGTCATTGTAATATATCATCTTCAGTATCAGGAAAGGTTTGTTATGCAGGAAAAGCTTTTGTATCTGTCCCCTCTCATCGCTAAAGTTTTTCATAATTACCTTTAATCCTCCTGAATATTTATAGATTTAGTGTATGCAGTTATGCATTTTTGGATGTACTTCACCTTCTAATTTGAATTATATTTTTCTAACTCGTATCTCGCAGAAAATTTTGCCCTTAAAATTGATCTTTGAACTAAATTAACATCTTAATCCTAATAAATATGGTTAAAAACATGTTGCACTTTATTTCAACAATGCTTTTAAATAGAAACGTATAAGTAGATATTATTAAAAATGTCTGAATAAAATTAAGGAAATCCGAACGTTTTGCAGAACGTCCAGATTTTTAATCAGACTGTAAGCGAAATTTGGCGCATCACTTACTTTTCTTACTAAAAATAATAAGGAATAACTAGAATATAAACCTTTCGGTTTGTGTTTTAGTTATTAAAGGGAGGAAAAAATGGTAATGGATATTCTGGTGGAGAGTGCTTTACGAGCGGGTAAAGAACAAATCTCGACTGACGATGCGCTGTTTAACCAGGCGCAGATAAAGGTAATAGGGGTTGGTGGTGCAGGCAATAACATGGCTTCTTGGCTTCATAAGAAGGGTGTAAAAGGCGCAGAAGTCATCATAGCTAATACCGACCAGGTGCAACTTAACGCGAGAACAGCAGATAAGAAGCTGCTTATAGGTAAGGAAACAACTAGGGGCCTTGGTGCTGGTGGTTTTCCTGAGAAGGGTAAGCAGGCTGCAGAAGAGTCTGCGCAAGCCTTGAAGGATTCTCTGAGAGGCGCTGATTTGGTATTCGTTTGCGCTGGGCTCGGAGGAGGAACAGGAACTGGTGGTGCACCGGTGGTGGCCAAGATAGCAAAGGATCTAGGAGCTATCGTGATAAGCACTGTAACAATGCCTTTCAAGACCGAAAGGAAGCGCGTTGAACACGCCGAGAATGGGCTTCAGGAGCTTAGGAATGTGTCTGATACTGTTATAGTGATAGACAACAATAGGCTTGTGAACTTCGCTGGTAATCTGCCTATAGACCAGGCATTTAACATAGCGAATGAAGTCGTAGCTACGATGATAAAAGGCATAGTCGAGACAATAGCTATACCTTCTCTGGTGAACCTTGATTTCGCCGATATAAAGGCGATAATGAACAAGGGCGGTGTCTCTGTAATAGGTATAGGAGAGACTGACGCCTCTGATTCAAGGGTCGCTGAGGTCGTGAAACGCGCATTGAACAACCCTCTGCTTGATGTGAGCTACAAAGGCGCTAGAGGTGCACTTATACACATAACAGGTGGGCCAGATATGACTCTATCGGAGGTTAATGAGATAGGGGAATTAGCTACCCAATCTTTGGACTCCGATGCGATAGTAATCTGGGGTGCCAGAGTGGATGAGTCTTTCTCAGGTAAGCTGAGAGTGATGACTATAGTCACAGGGGTAAGTTCGCCTTATCTTCTGGGACCAGAGGACACAGCGGTTATCTCGAAGACAAGTTCAGCCATAAGTAAGGAGCTTGGCATAGAGATACTAAAGTAAAACTTTTTGCTTTGCAGCCCGTCTCTTTTCGGGCTGCTTCGCGTTCTTCATAAAATCCCCTACTGTGGTTGGGGTTAAATCCCCAACCATAAATGTTTAATAATGATAAATACTATAACTAAATTATTAATAAATGGAGGTAGGATGATATGGATAGTTGGTATAAATTTTTTAAGGAACAGTCAACTAGGAATATAAAGTTAGGAGAGTACGAAATAATATACAAGGGCAAGAATTTAGAGGAGAGCTCCAGCTCTGCAGAGAAACCTCCTGTGTCAGTGCATAAGGAAACTGTAAAGCTGTTGAAGAACGGCGAGAAGGTTAAGCTTAAGAAAGCAGATAAGCTTAAGCTGATCGAAGCGTTGAAGCGCGGTAATTTAGATGAGGTTTCAGGGCTTCTTCCAAAGTAAGCTTCGATGAAATTTAGCTTTTTTTATTTTTTTGTTTGATTTAAACGAATAAATATTAATAACTGTTCTTATTTCAAATGGCTGGAGAGCTAAATGATCTGCTGAATCAGATAAGCAATCTAGAAAATCAAATAAGATCAGTAGAGGCTGAGCTAGGCTTGGCTAGCAACTTATTAGGTGGAGATCAAGAGGGTGTGAATTCTGCAGAAGTGTCAAGGATTCTCCTTCAGAGCAGGATGGACAAACTAAAAACCAGCAACCAAAAGAATCAAAATATAGAACAAAAATCTAGTTTGAGTGTTAAACCAACCACATCTATTCAAATAAATAGAACAGATATACTACAAGCTGTGAAAGAGGAGATCAGTGAAGCCGCGAAGGCCGAGGAAAGCATTAGAAAAGCGGAAAGTATGCAGGCAGAAAAGCCGGCGCCAAAAATGCAGGCACCCGCAATTAAGCCATCTGAAGAAAAAGTTAATAAAGCAACTAAGGTTGAAGTCCAGACCAATCTACCTGCCAATCAAGTAAAGCCAGAAACCGCGGGTAATGCAGGCGTAAAAGAGCCAAAGGTTATTCAGATACCAAGTGTTCAGTACACAGCTTCTGACATTCCCTCTATAGGTCTATTAATAAAAAAATTATCAGAACTGATAGATCTTAATTCTAAGATTTCAGATGAACTACAGGAGATAATAGCAACCTCCTCTAAGGCAGATGCATCGAAGAGACTCTCCTCTCTTATAAACAAGCTTGCTTATGCGAGCATCTATGGGTAAGATTGTTTTTTTGATAGTAGATGGAATGGGAGACCATCCAATAAAGCTATTGTCTAATAAGACGCCCCTAGAATATGCAAACAAAGTGAATATTAACTCACTTCTTCCTCATGCAGTTCTGGCTTTCCCATCGGTTTTAGGAAGATTAGCACCTGAGAGCGATTCTGGCGTTATGGCTGATCTGGGCTATGATCCGAAGAAATATTCAACTGGAAGGGGATGGTTTGAATGCTTAGGCCTTGGAATGGAGCCTAGGGAGGGGGATATAAGTCTAAGGGTCAACATAGCAGAGGCGGTTGGGTCTAAATTAAAATCTGTTAGGACTTACCTCTCAAAGGAGGAATTTGCAGAGATAGAGAAGGTGATAAATGAACAAGTTAAGCTTCCATTAGAATTTGAATTCAAGGCAGGAGAGGGGTATAGGGGCGGATTGATAATAAGAGACGAAAAGAAAAGGTTGTCTCAATTTATCTCCAACAATGAACCAGGCTACACTGTAAAGTTTTTCGGCGATAAAAAACTAAGTTTCGCGTCTAAAAGCAAAAGCGATCTGATACCTAAAATAAAAGCGCTAAAATCTAGCGCAGTCTTCACTGAGAAGATTCTTAACCAATTTATATCCGAGGCGAATAGAGTGCTGTTAAAAACTGATGTGTACAAGAAAAGGAAATCAAATAGCTTACCGCTGCCAAATTACGTGCTGCTTAGAGATGGTGCAATTCATGACCCGAAGTTACCAGATATCAATAAAAAGTATGGAAAGCAGTGGGCAGCTGTTGTAGGTATGCCGCTTGAGAAGGGAATAGCCTCTGCTGCGGGGATGTCTCTGATGAAGATCACAGAGTTGAGTGATTTAGATGAGGATTTGGAGAATAAAGCCGATTCTGTTTCTAGGGCGTTAGATAAGTATGATGCGGTATATGTGCATGTCAAGCAAACTGATGCACTATCCCATCTAGGGAAGTATGTTGAAAAATATGATGCAATAGAAAGGATAGATCGTATACTTGTTTACTCTATTCTCCAGAAGATTGATGTTTCTAATGGCGATACTGTCGTAATAACTTGCGATCACAGAACCTCATCTGAACTGAAAAGGCATACAAATGATAATATTCCTGTGTTGATAGCTAATAGAAAATTCAATAGAGTGAAAGATTTTGGAGAAACTGAATGTAAGAAGCACCACCTAAAGAATATATCTAAAGCTACAGAAATAATGCCATTTGTAATGAAATTATGAGCAATAAAGAGTTGGCAGATATTTTCTACACCATCGCGGATATTCTAGACATAGAAGGCGTTAAATGGAAACCTATCGCTTATAGGAAAGCTGCGTTGAGTATATCAACCTTATCAGGAGACATATCTGAGTATTACAAGGGCGGGAAACTTGATAAGATAGAGGGAGTTGGGGAGGGCTTAGGTAAGAAAATCATAGAATACATAAAGACTGGCAAGGTAAGCAAATACGAAGAGCTCAGAAAAAAGTATCCCATAGACTTCAATTCACTTAGACAGGTAAGAGGTCTAGGGCCTAAGAAGATATACTATCTCTATAAGTCTCTCGGTATAAAGAACCTAGATGATTTGAAGAGGGCAATCTCAGAACATAAACTCAGAGACCTCGAAGGCTTTGGCGAGAAGACCGAGACTAATCTGTCCGAAGCTCTTGGGTCTGCAGTTGAAAGCACAGAAAAGCGGGTTCCATTAGGATTTATGTTGGATAATGCAGAGAAAATAGTTTCAGATCTTTCAAAGAGCGGTTTGTTTAAAAAAGTACAGATAGCTGGCTCTACAAGGAGAATGAGAGAGACTGTAGGGGATTTGGATATCTTAGCCTCATCAGACAAACCAGAAGAAGGCATGAAGTTTTTCTCTAAAATGGGAGAAGTTTCAAAGGTCCTAGTCAGTGGCCCGACAAAAACATCAGTTGAATTAAAGATCGGGTTAAATTGCGATTTTAGGGTTGTGCCGGATGAGTCTTTCGGCTCAGCTTTGCAATATTTCACAGGCAATAAAGAGCATAATATAAAGCTGAGGAAGATTGCAATTTTAAAGGGCTTGAAATTGAATGAATATGGGATATTCAAAGGGAAAAAGAAGGTTGCTGGGGAGTCTGAAGAAGGAGTATATTCATACCTAGGTTTAGACTACATGCCGCCGGAGATGAGAGAAGACACAGGCGAGATAGAAGCGGCTCAATCTCACACCCTCCCGAAGATAGTAAATTATAATGAAATTTTAGGTGATCTCCATACACATACAAATGATAGCGATGGTGCTGATTCTCTAGAGGAGATGGTGTCGGAGGCAAGAAGGCTTGGTTTAAAGTACATTGCAATAACAAACCACAGTTATAGCCTAAGAGTATCAAGAGGCTTGGATGACAAGCGTTTCGAGTCCATTAATAAGAAGATAGATTCGCTCAATGGAAAGGATGGTATAAAAATCTTGAAAGGCGTTGAGTTGGAAATATTAAAGGATGGGTCACTTGACTTAAGCAGCAATACGCTTTCTAAAATGGACTTTATAATAGGTGCTATGCACCAAAGTATAAGCAGGGATAGAAAAGAAAACACTGATAGGCTTATAAAAGCGATAGAAAGTGGCAAACTATCCACAATTGCGCACCCAACTGGTAGGATAATAGGTGAGAGACCACCAATTGATTTAGATCTAGATAGGATATTTGAAGCCTGTGAAAGAAATGGGGTTATGCTAGAGATAAACGGCTATCCTACTAGGTCAGATTTACCGTTTGACTTGGTTAGGAAGGCTTCAAATTACAGGATCAAATTTAGCCTCGGGAGCGATGCGCATAGGCTAGCTCAGCTGAGATTCATAAGGCTGGCAGCTGCGATTGCTAGGAGGGGGTGGCTGACCAAGAACAACGTGATAAACACCTACAGCTATGAACAGATTACCAAACTTAAGAGGTAAGCGGCCTAATTAGATTTGTAACACAAACAAATTGATAAATTCAAAATCTCTGAATACGTAAATTTAAATTCGCAATGGTTAAATATTAACGAGATTTAATATAATAGATATGGTGGATGTTGGATTTTTCAGAGTTAGCAGCGGCGTGGCTGGTTTTGATCAGCTCGTTAATGGCGGGTTAATCTCAAATACAGTATCTGCTCTCTATGGTTCTCCAGGTGCCGGTAAAAGTATATTTGCTCTAAGCTTTCTAAGAGCAGGGTTAAAGGCTAATGAGAAAGTTTTCTATATAAGTTTGGAGCAGGATATTGAAGCTATTCTTAAGGAGGCTGATTCTCTCGGTTTCACTGAGTTTAGGCAGAATATGAATACTAATTTTGTCTTTGTTAGAATGACAGGCCATGACTTCAAGGAATTTTTGCTGGTTGAACTTCCGAAGATACTAGAGAACAGGACTACTAAGCATTCAAGGATAGTGGTTGATCCATTGACTCCTCTTTTCTGGGAGATTCATGATATTGCGATGCAAAGGAATCTATTGACTAGTGCTTTTGATATGCTGCGTTCATTTGGAACATCTATAGTCACGGTGGAGAAATACGGCAATCTTAATGTGCTGGATCTATCAGAGGAACTTGCAATACCGCTATACTTGTCCGACTGTGTGATATTGCTTTCAATGATTTTCAACCAGAATTTCTATCAAAAAGCGATATCTATACTTAAATTCAGATACTCCTCCCACAGTTCAGGTCTTCACCCATTTGATATAGAGCCTGGAGGCATAAAGATATTCCAAGATCAGCCAGTCTTCTGAGGCATAAAATTTATGAAAATAAAATTCAAAGATAAATTTTACGAATCCAACGAAAGGAAATCTTTCATAGATTTAGCAAAATCTATTGGCATAGACTTAAAAGATTTGATCGTTGCTAAAGTTGATGGTAAACTTTTTGATTTATCGTTCGAAGTGCCTGATAGTAAAGAGGTGGAATTTCTTGATTTCAGCGATCCAGAAGGTAAGAAAGTATTTTGGCACTCTTCAGCACATATGCTGGCAGACGCTGTGAAGAGGTTATACCCTGATGTATTGCTAGGTATAGGACCGAGCATAGACGAGGGATTTTACTATGATTTTTACAATTTAAAGGTGGGCGACAATGATTTGGGTAAAATCGAGAAGGAAATGGAGAAGATAGCAAAAGAAAACAATAAGTTTGAGAGAATCCCTTTGACGAAGCCAGAGGCGGAGAAGAAGTTGGTCAATGAGAAGTTTAAGCTTGAGCTTTTAAAGGATTTACAAGACGATATAACCTTCTACAAAGATGGAAAATTTGAAGACCTTTGTAGGGGACCCCATATAATCTCTACTGGGATGGTAAAAGCCATAAAATTGTTGAAAGTTTCAGGCGCGTATTGGAAGGGCGACAGCAAAAGGGAAGCAATGACGAGGATATATGGGATAAGCTTTCCGTCTAAAGGTGATTTAGAAAATTATCTTAAGTTCTTGGAGGAGAAGAAGTTGCATGATCACAAAAAGATTGGCAGAGACCTTGAATTATTTGAGTTTCTAGACATTTCGCCTGGATCCCCTTTCATATTACCAAAAGGAGCGGTAATATATGGCGAATTAGAGAAACTTGCAAGGGAGTACGATAATAAATATGATTACAAAGAAGTCATAACGCCGTTGATAGCTAAGGTAGACCTATGGAAGATAAGTGGGCACTTTGATAAATACAGAGAGAACATGTTCAAAGTTCAGCCATTTGAGTCTGATGAAGAGTTCGGCCTTAAGCCGATGAATTGCCCATTCCACGTTCTTATATTTAAATCGAAGACAAGGAGCTATAGAGAGTTACCGTTGAGGTTCGCAGACCATGGAGTATTACATAGATATGAATTAGAGGGTGCTTTAGACGGACTGCTCAGGACGAGAGTTTTTCAGCAGAACGATGCACATAGCTTTGTAACCGAAGACCAGATAGAAGATGAGATAATATACATGCTAAAGGAGTTAAAGGAGATATACGAGATTTTTGATTTAAAGCCAATCTTCATCGTAGCCACTAGACCAGACAAAAGGATCGGCGAGGATGAACTATGGGACAGAGCAGAGAATGCGCTATTCAGTGCGCTTAAGCGCGTAGATTACAAGTATACGATAAAGGAAAAAGATGGCGCATTTTATGGTCCAAAGATTGATGTGTATGTTCTCGATTTTACTGGTAGACCAGAGTCAGCTTATGCAGTCTCTACGATACAAGTAGACTTTAATCTGGCCAGAAGGTTCGATGCTAAATATATAGGCAAAGACGATAGAGAACATATACCAGTTGTGATACACCGTTCAATACTTGGTACTTTTGGAAGGTTCATGGGTATAATACTCTCTAATACAAAGGGCGAACTTCCACTTTGGCTTTCCCCTGTCCAGGTAAAGATTTTGCCAATAAATGATGATAACAAAGTCTACGCTACAGAAGTTTTTAACAAGTTAAAAGAAAATGGAATAAGAGTCGAGATAGATGATTCTAACTCCACTTTAGACAGAAAGATCCGCGATTCTCAGCTTGAAAAGGTACCTTACACCGTTGTGATCGGGGAGAAGGAGGAAAAAGGTAAGACCATAGCTGTCAGAGACAGGTCTGGGAAGACAAAGTACAACGTAAATTTAGACGAATTTATCAAAGATACGAAATCAAAGATAGAAAAGAGAGCTAGAGTTTAATTTCTTGGTCTATAAAGCTTCTCACTTTATCTATAAAATTTGAGTCAAGTCCGTCGTCATTTATCACCACGAAGACTGTTTTCTGTTTCTTTTCATGTGAGAGGGAAGAGATATAATGTATAAATCTAAGCATTTCATTCTGTGAGTTGTAAATCGAAAAGGAAGTTATTGAGTCTATAAAAACGAATAGGTTTTTATTATCATTTACTATATTTTCAATGCTTATACTTAATCTGGTCAAGTCAGCTGGAGAGTCTACCACTATCACATCTTGACTTAGTTTTGGTAAATCCTTATAAAGGGAACGTGTTATCGTGTCTATAACTTTGTATTTTTTAACCCCACTTTGTAAAAGTTGACTCTCTATACTATCCCCTGGCACGCTACCAGTGACATAAATAGGCATAAACCCCATTTCGCTTATATTGTAAAATATACTACTGAAATTGTCATTAAGCTTCTCCCTCTCATTCAGCATCAATAAACTTACTGTGGAATTTATAAGCTTTTTTATATCACTTAATATTTCGTCGTCTACCATACACATTCAATAACATCATCCAACAAATAAATAAGTTTAAATCGATCGTCTATTTAAGCAATCATCCTCTCAGTAATTTCCGTATTATACTGGTCGCTGCTTAGTGTTTAATATATCTATAATGGAATTGATAAGACTTGCATGAACAAAACCCTGTGGAAAATTCCCCGTGAAAAACTTATTATCCACGTCTACATCCTCACCAATTAAATTGTTG
>JBMFTM010000007.1:0-21593 GCA_049967035.1 Candidatus Acidifodinimicrobium sp. | reverse complement strand
AGCTGGAAGCCAATGAATCTCATTCACGGGTGAATGTCACGACGTTCAACAAGGAATCGATTGCGTCGTCTATCTCGCTGACTTTCTTTGCGCCAGTGCACACTATCTTGCCGGTTCCAAAGAGCAGAAAGGTTATCCTTGAATCAGCCAACTTGTACACAAGGCCCGGGAATTGTTCAGGATTATACTCGGTATTATCTACGTTATATGCGATCTTGTTTAAGTCAAGTGTCTTGTTAAGGTTTCCGCTTGCCACTATGTTCTGGATATCTATCTTTGGTTTTTCCTTTATCGTCACGCCTATCTTTTTCAATTTGTTAATCAGTATCTTGAGTGCTGTGTCTATGGCTTCTCTTGATCTGCTTCCAGTGCATACAAGCTTTCCGCTTCCAAATACTAAGAATGTTATGTGCATGTCCTTCATCCTGAAAACAAGGCCAGGGAACTGTTCGGGGTTGTACTGCGTGTCAGGAAATGTTTTCAGTTTTTTAAGTGGTATAAAAGTCCGTAAGGATATGCTAGCGACTATATTCTCCACTCTATAGACTTTTGCCATCATTATAAATTGATATTATAAGTATTTAAATGGTTATCTACACTCTTAAACTGCAATCCGGCGGCACCATCTGCATGGAAAAGAGCAGTTTTTTTACTCTGTTGCACGTATATAATCTATCCGGAGTATACCTCTATAAGAATATCACGTCTTTCTATGTTTAGATCTTGCGTCTTAATGAGTTTTCCTCTTTGGCCGATTGAGGCATTAGTCTTGGAGGCTATCTCATCGTATATGTCAGATAATATTTTTGCACTTTCTTCTCCTTGGATCTGTATCGACAGGCTTATCTTGTCCCCCCTTTCCATGCTGAACTGCTTTCTTATGTCCTGTACAGCTCTTATAATCTCTCTTTTTATCCAATCCCTCAGAGTTTCATAGTCTAGATCCTGGTCTATGACTATTATTGCCTTTGACTTAAATCCATTCGATGAAACTAAATTGGATCTCTTAAGTGATATTGATATGTCTCCGGTGTTTACAACGTGCTTTTTGCCGTCTAAATCCACCTCTATGCCATTCCTAAGTTTCCTGCTTATTGATTCTTTGGTCATCTCCAAAAATCTCGCAGCTATTTTGGCAAAGTCTTCCTGTGTAAATTCAGTGGACTTGGGGTTGAAATTCAGTTTGAATTCATAGTCTTTTTCATCGAGGGAGTAATCTATATTCATAATGTTTGCCATCCTCTTGACTATATCCTCAAAAATCTCCCCTTTTTCCAGACCTATCACATAAAGCTTTTTTATCGGCCTCCTAAGGTTCATTTTTGCAGTTTCCCTCAAGGACAATACATCCTGTATAAGGTTAAGAGTGTTGTCCATGGTTTTTTCGACTATCTCATTCAAGTCTTTCTCATCCACAGTGGGAAATGCCTCCAGCAGCACGGATCCTTTCTTTGAAACGGCTTCATGCATAAGCTCACCTATATAAGGGAGAAAGATCGAACTTGTAATAGCAAGTTCCTTAAATATACGCTCAAATGTTTTATACCCATCTAAATCCTTCTCATCAAAAACTCTAGGTTTCAGGAGTTTTATATAAGTTCGGCTTAAATCCTCTTGTACAAAATTTACCAGTGAGTTGATTGCTATATCAGTTCTGTATCCTTCCAAGCTTTCGGCTATCCTCTTCTTTGTGTTCCCCCACCTAGACATTATCCAAGTGTCCTCGATATGCTTGGCTTCAGAAGTTGACAGCTTTGAAGTTTCGAAAGACTTGAGTAGACTGATAAGATTGAACATTATATTAAGGAATCTCATCGAAACCTCCAGTTCCTTCTCAGAGAAGGTTATCTCAGAGCTAAGGTTCCCCTTGAGCAGGCTCAATCTAAGCGAATCCCTTGTGTATCCCTCTTTTAGTAGCTCCATCACTGGCTTGTAGTTGCCTTCGCTCTTGGAGAGTTTCATTCTGTTTGCCCCCACAACGAACTTGTGCATTAAGACATTCCTGTAGCTTAACTTTCCGGTCATTATGTAGCCGATGGTCAACAGAGAATAGAACCAACCCCTTATCTGGTCATTCCCTTCGCTTATGAAGTCAGCTGGGAACCATTTCTCAAATTCAGCTGTGCTCTCAGGATAAGAAAGAGAGGCAAATGAAGCAGACCCTGAATCCAGCCAAACATCGACTGTATCATCTACTCTATGCATATCCCCGCCGCACCTATCGCATTTTATCTTCACATTTGATAAGGATGTCTTATGTAGGTCGTTTATTCTCTTTGTTCCGCTCAATCTAATCAGTTCCTTCTTGCTTCCGACAGCAATTGAGTTGCCGCATTTGTCGCATACCCATATCGGCAGGGGAGTATTCCAGTATCTCTGTCTCGATATTACCCAATCCTCTGCGTTTTTCAGCCAGTCCTCGAAAGAGTCCCTGGAGATCTCTGGCACCCAGTTTATATCCTTGGATATATTGATCAAATCCTCTTTTATTTTGCTAACCGCCAGGAACCACTGGTCACTCGCACGCTGTATAAGCGGTGTTTTGCATCTCCAGCAATGAGGATAGGGGTGCATTATCTTCCCCTCGCTGAACAGAAGCCCCTTGTCCCTAAGGTAATCTATTACCTCCGGATTTACTTCAAGTATCTTTTTGCCTTTTAACCACCCTGCGTCTTCCGTGTACAGCCCGCTGTCATTGACAGGGGATAATATCGGCAGCTTGCTTTGAATTGCGAGCTTATAATCCGATTCTCCATGGCCTGGCGCCATGTGTACTGCCCCGCTTCCTTCATCTAAATTTACAAATGCAGTGCCGTCCTGTTGGATGAAACTGCTTCCGTCTATGATCACGCCCAATCTTTCCCTATTCTTTTGGATCTGAGGTAAGTCCTCAAACGGGTGTTTGTATCTTAAATTGACTAGCTCGCTTCCATAAAATTCATTTATGACTTTATAGTCTTTTTTAATTTCTTTAAGTATCTCTTCCCTTTTTTGGGCTATTATTACCCTTTTGCCCTCAGTCTCAACTTCTATATATTTTTCTTTTCCATTTACTGCAATCGCCACATTGGATGGGAGTGTCCATGGGGTTGTGGTCCATACAAGAACATACCTTCCGTCTAAAAGCTCAAATAGCACAAAAACTGATGGATCTTCCTTGTCATAATACTTGTCCCTCACTTCATAGTTCGCCATTGGTGTACCGCACCTTACGCAGAACCAAGTGGTCTTAAACCCTTTGTAAAGCAGGCCTTTGTCAAATGCGTTCTTCATCGCAGCCCATACGCCTTGTATGTAATAGTCCTCATAGGTTTTGTAAGGCTCATTGTAAAAGTATAGAGCCCCATAATCCAATATGATCGAAGTATTCAACTTTATGTACTCATCTGCGAATTTCTTGCACTCCTCTATGAATTTTGCCTCTCCAAAGTTTACAATGTCTGTTTTTGATTTTATTCCAAGCTTTTTCTCAACTGCTACCTCTATCGGAAGCCCCTGGGTATCCCAACCCGGCTGGAGTCTAACACTAAACCCACGGGACAGCTTATAACGTGTAATCGCGTCTTTTATGAAGATCCCAAGCAGTGTTCCTTCATGTACTTCATTTGTTACAAATGGAGGGCCGTCCAGGAAGTAAAACTTCTTTCCGTCTTTGTTCTTTTTTTCTATCTTGGCGATTATATTTTGCTTTTTCCAACGCTTGTTTACGTTTTCCTCAAGCTTGTTGGTGTATTTACTCTCATCCATACGCTATCAGAAACCCCTCTTTATCGATAACTTTATTATATCTCTTCTCCAGCTCGGATTTTACATCAGATTGACTTGGGAAAGCTACAGCGTTTCTTTCTAAATAAACTATCACCTTTAGATTATTCTTCTGCTTTGCAGTGTCCTTTATTATTGCTATAACCTGCCCAACATTTTGCAGGGACGTCTTAAAGCTTGAATAGCCTTTTGATTTATCTGTCATGATGAGTAATTTTAGTCTTTCGCTTTCACTCTTTTCATAATTTGACTTATAGTGCTTGAAGTCTGAGAATATCCTCTCTGCAGTCTTGTAGACCTCATCTTCTCCTACGCCCCAAAGAGCCCTTAAACTATCGACTATACCCTTTAGTTTCCTTATGTATAATACCGCCGGCTTGTAAGCTAAGAACCATACCCTAACAACTCCATCCTGTATCCTTTCAGCTTTGATTATTTTTATCACACCTATGTCCCCAGTCCTTTCGCAGTGTAGCCCACCGCATGCCTGAACATCAAAGTCGCCTATCTTCACAATCCTGAGTTTTGCGCTTGGTATAGCTCCGCCTTGGTAAATAGACATTCCATACCTTTTTTCAGCCTCTGTTTTGCTTAAAATCTCGGTGGTTATTTCCAAGTTCCTTGCTACTATCTCATTTGCCAAATCTTCTATCTTACCAATTTGTTCTTCGCTGAGTCTGTCATAATATGTTATGTCTATGTGCGCCTTGTCAACGTCTTTCTCTGTCCCATTTTGGTATACATATCCCCCAAGGATCCTCCGGCAAGACTGATTGATTATGTGGGTTGCAGTGTGGTGCCTTCTAAGTATCTCTCTCCGCTCCGTATCGACTGTCATCTCCACTTCCTCTCCCTCTTTGGCTTTTATTTCCTCTTCCAATGAGTGGATTATGACTTTATCGTACTCCTGCACATCTGTGACCTTTACGCCGTTGATATATCCCTGATCTGCTTTCTGTCCGCCCCTCTCTGGGTAAAATATTGTCCTGTCGAGGATTATGTGTTTGTCGTCTAGTTTCTTGACAAGCCTGGCAGTGCCTTTCACCAGTGAACTATCATAGAATAATTCAACTGTTCTGTCGAGATTTGACGTATCATACTTTTTGTTCACGCTTATCTCTTTCTTTTTGACAACATTGCTCTCCAGCAGGTCATGTGGCATGCTCACAGTTTTTCCGTTCATCTCAGCTTGCAAAGCTATGTCGCTCAGAGATATACCATATGATCTGTAGTATGTGTCAGCCTCTTTTTCGTCTATCTTTCCTCGTTCTATTATCTGATTTATGAGTAAGTAATTTCTCTTTTCAAATTCATCATATCTTTCTATCTCCTTGTTTATTATATCATCAATATTATACTCATTGAGCTCCGTGAACCACTCACCAAATTCTTCCATGTGTTTTTTTATAACTTCATTTAAGTCCAAGTCCCAATTTTTCTTCTTTATGAAAGCAAGCGCCCTTCTTACCAAGGTCCTGAGGTTGTAGCCCCCGCCCACATTGCTTGGCAGAGCCCCATCATGGATTGCAACCAGTAAAGTCCTGGTATGGTCTGCTATGGAGTATATAGCTTGCATGTCGCTGATCATCTTCTTTACCTCAGCCGGTTTCATATTCAACTTTTTTGCGATCTCTTCTAGTGTTATGTCTATATTCTGCCGGTCTAATTCTACTCTCCCAAGATGATCATAGATCCTGCCAAGCATGTCACTGTCGTATTTCACTCCAACCTTCTCCTCTATGAATTCTATCACCTTCCCGAAGGTCGCTTCATAAACCGTTGGCGTTCTCTGTGATATCCAGGCCCATCTTTCAAGCCCACCGCCCATATCCACAGTTTTTGTATTCATCTCTTTCAGCCCGTTCTCTTCGATTAAGTACCTCATGTATACTTGATTTCCAAGTTCAAGTCCCCCGGCAAAATACTCTAAGCAGTTCCCAGCATAGCCAGCGCCTATCCAAACGTCCTCTATGAAGGTTATATCCTCCTTCTTTAGCCCAAGACCCTCCACAAGCCACTTGTATATATAGACTATAGCTTCTTTGTCGAAGTAGGTCTTCTTTTCATCTGTGTTGAATGCGGCTTCTTCGGCCATTATGAAGCTTGTCAGGTGCCTCCCGGACAAGCCTACATTTTCAATATCGTTGAATCTAAGACATATCTGTGGAACAACTAGCGGGTTTTCAGGGGGGTCTATCGCCCCTGCAATCACATATGGAGCAAAATCATCTATCGCAGCTTCCACAAAGTATATATCATCTCTCCATCTTGCGACGACTGGATATCTCTTTATCTCGGTGTGCCCAAAACCTTGAAAAATCGATGAGAACCTGTTCCAAACTTCTCTATATGTAAGCTTAGTGTTTGTAAGTGGCTTGTGCAGGAAGGTATACTCGCCTGTACAGTCAACGTCGCCGCATATGTCTCTCTCTATGCTGCTCCAGAACATCTTTCCACAAACTTTGCACTTATACCTGCTGAACCCAAGTTCCTTCAGTGAGGATACAGGGAATAAAGTGTCCGGGCTGCTTTTTATCTTCTCTTCTATTATTTTACGCACTTCTTCTTTTTCCATATTCTCTCAGATTGTTATAGTTATAATAATTTATCATCTAATTTAAATATAGTATAAAATATAATAGTTGTTATAGCTTTTTATGGCGATGAATAAATATACAGACAGTATCTCTAGAGAAGTTTCTCATGCATATAATATCGCGCAGAGTTTTGTTGGCAGCCCTATACCTCTTGCAAAGGACACAGCTTCGAAGGTTGAGGGCTTGATATCGGTGATAATACCGAGCATGCTTAACAGTGGTCTTGCCGAATTCATAAGAGAAAATGAGGCCAAGTATGCCCCAAACGATTGGCATGTGGCGCTTAATTCGGCCATAGCAACAGCCGATTCAAAGTTTGTTGTTTTCAAGGACAGAAGAGACGCAATAGAAGCAGGGATAAGAGTAGGGCTGGCCTACATGACCTTGGGAATAGTGTCGGCCCCGCTGGAAGGTTTCATACGCGCTGAACTAAAGAAAAGACAGGACGGCGGCGAATTCATATCCTGCTTCTTTGGAGGACCGATCCGAGGCGCGGGCGGCACCGCTGCAGCATCTGTAGTAGTCATAGCGGATACTTTGAGGGCGCATTTTGGCCTCAGCAAGTATGACCCAACTGATGATGAGGTGGGCAGAATCAAGGTAGAAGCTTCTGACTATGATGAATATGAAGCCAGGCTTCAGTATCTTCCGACTGCAAATGAGTTAGATTTTCTGTGGCGCAACATGCCAATAGAGATAGAAGGCGACCCGACCACAGACAGGGAGGTTTCAGCCTACAAGAACATACCCAGAATAAAGACCAACAGGATCAGAGGAGGGGCGATGCTGGTCCTCTGTGAAGGCTTTGCTTCTAAGGCACAGAAAGTTAACAAGGTGATAAAGTCATTAGGTGAGGAGTACAGGATAGCCGAAGATTTTGCGTTCTTAGGCAAGTACATAACATTGAAAGAGAAGGAGCATACGGAAGAAAATAGCAGTAACAGCTCCATGAAGGTGCTTCCAAACTACAGATACTTGGAAGAGCTTGCAGCAGGAAGGCCTGTTTTTTCATATCCTTTAACGAGGGGCGGATTCAGATTGAGATATGGCAGGGCGAGGACATCCGGTCTTGCGGCTTGTGCATTGAACCCAGTGACGTGTAAAGTTCTTAGTAACTTCATTGCCACAGGATCACAGATGAGAGTGGAGCTGCCAGGAAAAGCATGCGCTGTGACTCCAAATTCAATGATAGACGGACCTATAGTCAGACTAAGGAGCGGCACAGTTGTGAAAATTAACTCTCAGGATCAATTGGAGAAGTTGAGTGAGGATATAGACAGTATACTATATCTCGGAGATATACTCTTCAATTTTGGGGATTTTTTGGAGCAAAACCACCTTCTGATGCCTTCGCCGTTTGTAGAGGAGTGGTGGTCTGAGATAGTGGAATCAAAGGGGGTCACTTTAGACTCGAATTCATTGAAGTCTTTTGAGGACCATGTGAGTTTTTCAAAGAAATATAACATACCTCTTCATCCAAAGTATGTAGATTTTTGGAGCCAAATATCTAAAGAGGAACTGAAGGAATTGATCAAGTATATCTACTCCGAAGGGAAAGTTGAGCTGTTGATGAAAATCGCAGGTTCCCCGACTCAGTCGCTGAGTTTTCTCCTAGATGAATCTACAAAGAAAACATTGGAAAAACTAGGTGTGCCTCACAGAGTTGTAGAAAGCAAAGTGGTTATAGAAGACGCAGACAGTTTTATCTTTTTGATTGGTTTGAATAGGCTCACCATAGACGAGGTATTCTCAATTGTAGACAGCAGCGATTCTACTTTATCAGCGTTGAGCACTATATCTGGCCTGGAGATAAGGGACACTGCAGGTACATTCATAGGAGCAAGGCTTGGCAGGCCAGAGAAGGCAAAGATGAGAGAGATGGAGACCAATCCAAATGTGATATTTCCCGTAGGCGAGAGCGGAGGAAGAGACAGAAACATAGTGACAGCATACAACAGTGGCGTAATCACAGCTGAATTCGGAACTTTCTTCTGCAGCAAATGCAATAGAGAAACGATCTACAGTACATGTGAAATCTGCGGAAGCAAGACAGAAAGCCTTCGCACATGTAGGCTATGCGGACAGAAGACTAAGGATCTTTTCCATCACGGTAAGGAAACTAGAGGGAAAACAATGAGAAAGCTGGATATAAGGTCTTACTTGGATTCAGCGTACTCCCGCTTGAATATAAATGAAAGAGTAGATGTGATAAAAGGTGTAAAGGGGACGTTTAATTCAACTGGGTATATAGAGCCGCTTGAGAAAGGGATACTAAGGGCGATGTACGGATTGAACGTAAACAAAGACGGCACGATAAGATTTGATGCGATAGAACTTCCAATAACTCATTTCAAACCAAAGGAGATAGAAGTCAGCCTTGAGAAACTAAAGGCTTTAGGGTATCTAAAAGATATTTACGGCGAGGATCTCGTTTCTGACGAACAGATACTCCAGCTGTTTCCGCAGGATATAATCCTGCCCACTTATGGTGAAAATGATGAGAATGCGGCAGATGTGTTCATGAGGGTGGCGAACTTTATAGACGATTTACTCGAGAGATATTTCAAGGTAGAGAGATTTTACAATGTAAAATCAAAGGATGATCTAGTTGGGCAGTTAGTTGTAGGGCTTGCACCGCATACATCAGCTGGAATAGTTGGCAGGATAATCGGCTTTTCAAAGACCCAGGGGCTGTTCGCTTCTCCTTTCTTCCATGCGGCGATGCGTAGGAACTGCGATGGAGACGAAGCCGCACTGCTGCTTCTAATGGATGCCCTATTGAATTTTGATAGAAGGCTTCTCCCGGATTCAAGGGGCGCAAAGTACATGGATTCCCCGTTGGTAATATCTGATGTTTTGGATCTGAACAGCATAGACTCCGAGGCTTACAATATGGACATAGTTGATAAGTATCCGCTTGAGTTTTATGAGGCTACTCTCAGGTATGAAAAACCATCAAATGTCCACATAGCAACAGTGAAGGATATACTTAATTCAGAGGATAAAAGGATTCTCTTCACAAAGGATACTGATGATATAAATGCAGGTGTGAACGTTTCAGCTTACAAGGTACTGGATACGATGTCAAGTAAGGTTGAAAGTCAGATGCAGCTTGAAGAGAAAATAATGGCAGTGGATGCTTCAGACATGGCAAGGATAATAATAGAGAAACACTTCATAAAGGACATAAAAGGCAATCTCCGAAGGTTCGGGACGCAGGAATTTAGGTGTGTGAAGTGTAACCAGACTTATACTCGCCCACCGCTCTCAGGGAGATGCACTAAATGCGGCGGGAACTTAGTGTTGACCTCAAGCGAGGGCAACATAAGGAAATATCTTTACCTGTCCCTTAAACTAGCTGAAAAATACAATGTCCCTAGCATGGTCAAGCAACAGCTCCAGATACTGAAAAGTGAAATAGACTCTATATTCGGAGAGTCAAAATCAAAGCAGATGACTTTAAGCGCGCTGTAATTACTTCATCCTTTCTACTATAGAGTCAAGCTTCTCCATGACTTCCCTTATAACGTTCTCTTCCCCTACATCCGTCGCTTTTATACTGAATCTTCTCTTTCCAAAGGCATTTGCGCTCATTTCATATTTGGAGGTGAGCTGGCCTCTTACTCTCTTTATATAGAATCTAATCTCTGTGAACTTGGCAACCTCAGAGAACATCTTTTCCCTGCGGTCAATCTCAGATTTCAACAGCATTATTGAGTCAAATGTAAAGTCACCTGATATCTCTATCTTGACCTGGTCCCCTATGTTTTTTCCTCTAAGTAAGGAGAGTATCTTTATCCTGCTGAGGATACCTATCGGCCTACCGTCCACATCCACTACAACCGCAGCTTTGGCTTTCTTGGAGATGAGATTCTCCAGGGCCTTTCTAAGGTTCAAAGTGATGACAGTTGGGGAGGAGTCCCTTCTCATTATGTCCACGACTTTCATCTCGGTTTGTTCACCCTTATACGCGTCCTTTTTGCCCTTCTTACCGGCTTTCTGCGAGTATATGTACTTCAATATGTCATGGATCATCACTTCCCCGATCATCTTGCCAAAATTGTCCAGGACAGGGATATTATCAACCTTGTTTATAGCCGCTAGATTCGCGGCTTTCTCGATGGTATCCTCGGGCCTCAAGATAGGAAATCTCTTTATTATAACGTTCGAAACCTTGAAATTGTCGAATATGTGGTTGTTTATTAGGAGTTTGAAGATATCATAATCTGATACTATACCGACTACATGCGATTCATCTATCACAGGCAGGCCGCTTATGCCGCTGTCCACCATGATCCTTATGGTTTTATCAATCGTATCCTTTGGGCTGAGCACTGGAACTTTCTTTATGAATTTATCAATCTTTTCATTTGGATTTGCTTGCGTATCCGATATAAAATCATAATATATTACGGTGCCCACATATTTTTCATCGCTGACAACCGGCACCTCCTTTATTCCCTTGGAATCCATCAGCATCATAACCTTGGCTATGCTGCTGTTTTTGGACACAGTCACCACCTTTCTTGTCATAATCTTCGAAACCAACACTTCATTCATATCTACCTCCTGATCTACTAAAAATTTGATATTATCTTTAAATCCATTCCCCCCATTTTCAGCCGAGCTTTAAGATTCATCTCTCTTTCTTTCAATTGACATATAATACAAGAGCGCTAAGCCGTTGAACAGACCCAATAAGCTGCTAAGCATGAAGAGTATATAGCTCAGTGAACTTTGTAATCCAAAGGTTCCAAAGTAACCCATCAGTGTCGCTATCGCAACTGGGAATGTAGGAACAAGCAGGAAGAGGGCAAGGAATGAGGAGACGCCGAAAATAACGGATAGCATGCCGCCCATGGCTCTCCTCTTTTTATTTGTCATACGTATTAAAAAGGAGGAGTAAATCAACAGTGCCCCAGATATGCCTATTATCGGTAGGAACAGCAGGAATGCGGTCTGCATGTAGCTAGTTGCGTTCACCAGTATCTGCAGCTCTTGAACTGTTGTTGAGTTCAACCCGCTTTCTAATGAGCTGATTGAACTTGAATTGAATGTTATAAAGGATAGATTTGAAATAAAGAGTATGACCAAAGAAGCGAGCATGAAAATTCCAGCCAGAAGAGAGAGAATAAAAGGGATTTTCGAGCTGAGATAATTTGAACCTCTATTGGATATAGATGCCTTCTGTTCTATCCTTTGCCTTTCCATATACTCCTTATATCAATGACATCATTATATTTAACCCTTGCGAAGACGGGCTGATTCTCGGTAGCTTATCGGTATCTCCCTACTGTTTTTTTAACTGGGGATAATCTATGTCATTGTACTTTCTCTTTATGTTCAACGCCGACTCTAGCTCTATCCTCTTTTCGACCGAGGCAACGACTTCTCTTACATGCATGGCAACATCAGGGTTGACTGAAATGTCGTCTATATCAGCCCTCACAAGAAAGTCTACAATCTCGTCATATTCCGATGGGGCCTGCCCGCATATGGATACTGTCTTTCCATCACGGTGCGCAGTATCTATAAGCATCTTTATGGCTCTTTTTACAGCGAGATCTCGCTCATCGAACCTTGAGCTCATGTCGCTGTTATTCCTATCCGCCCCGAGTATCAGCATCGTCAAATCATTTGACCCTATAGAGTACCCGTCTATGAATTTGTTGAATTTATCCGCGAGGAGTATATTGCTCGGTATCTCAGCCATCAGGAAAATCTTGAAGTCTTCGTCCCTCTCCAGTCCGTTCTCTCTCATTATCTCGAGGACCTTTTCGAGCTCCTCCACGGTTCTGGTGAACGGTATCATGACCCATAGGTTCTTAAGCCTCATCTCATCCCTCACTTTTTTGACGGCTTTAAGCTCAAGAACGAACGCATCTTTGTATCTTGGGTCATAGTATCTTGAAGACCCCCTCCATCCAAGCAGGGGATTTGCCTCTTTCGGCTCGAATTCAGCGCCTCCCTTTAAGTCAGAATACTCGTCGCTCTTGAAGTCGCTAAATCTGAGTATCACCGGCCTAGGCGAGAAGGCTGAGCATACTTTTCCTATATTGTCAGCGAGTGTATTCACCAACTTATCTTGCTCTCCGTTCTTTATCATGTACAGTGGATGCTCACCTATCTGTGACCATATAAATTCCTCTCTCATAAGGCCAACTCCATCCACTGGAAGTTTTGCTACTTTCTCAGCGAGTTCCGGCTCCCCTAGGTTAACCATTATCTTCGTCCCGGTTATTATCTCCGGTGCAGCCTCTGAAACCACCTCAGGTTCCTTCTTCTCAGTGCTTTGCTCTATTTTTCCCTCGTAGATAACACCGTTTTTTGCGTCAACTGTGACCTCTTCCCCATCCTTCAGCGCTTCGGTTGCTTTCTTCCCGAAACTTTGGGTGCCGACGATTGAAGGTACCCCCAGCTCCCTTGAAACTATCGCTGCATGGCATGTCATCCCGCCTTCATCGGTTATTATCGCTTTAGCCTTCTGCATCGCAGGTACCCAATCAGGGGCAGTCATCTTGGTTACAAGTATCTTCCCACTTTCAAATTTGTCTATGTCTTTTACATCCAGGATCTTTTGGATCGTTCCACTGACTACTCCTGGAGAGGCTGGCAGACCCCTTACAAGTACGTTAGCCGTAGTGCTTACGTTCTCCTCCGATGGTTTCTCCTTCTTGTCCCATACAGTTTCGAACCTGGCCTGCACGATGAATATTTCATCTTTCCTCTCATCTATTGCCCACTCTATATCCATTGCATGCGAGTAGTGCTTCTCTATCTCAAGCCCGTATGAAGCCAGTTTTTTAACCTGTTCATCTGTCAAAGCAGGCTTATCCACTTTGTCCTTATCAACTTTGAATTCCTTAGTTCCTCCCTCTTTGAGCCGAAGGAGCATCTTGTCCTTGTTGGGGGAGATTATCCTCTTTATTATCGATAAATCTTTCTTATTGATGTAGAATGTATCCGGCGTCACAGTGCCCTGAACAATGTATTCGCCTAACCCGTAACTGCCTTCAACCATTATCACATCGTTGTTTCCAGTGCTTACATCTATCGTGAACATGACCCCCGCAGCCTTCGAGAACACCTGCCTCTGAACTGCTACGGCAAGTGCCACCGAAGTCGTTGGTATATGCATTTTAACGCGATAATAGATAGCCCTGTCAGTGAACAGGCTTGCATAGCACTCTTTGACTTTTTCAAGCAGTTCCTTGTCCCCGTGCACATTCAAATATGTCTCCTGCTGCCCAGCAAAGCTGGCATCTGGCAGATCTTCTGCCGTTCCAGACGACCTGACTGCTACAAATTCCTCGCCACTTTCTTTGACCAGTTGATGGTAATGGGACAATATCTCGTCTGAAAGCTCCTTTTGCAGTTCTGCCTTCATTATTGCCTCTCTAAGCTTCTTTCCTGCTTCTGCTAGTTTCTTTGTGTCTTCCGTATCCAAAGACTTCAAGGTGTCATCTATGAAGTTCTTGAGATTGTTCTTTGAGATGAATTTCCTAAAAGCTAAGGCGGTGGTTGAGAAACCATTTGGTATAGGCACCTTCACTGAGTTGAACATCTCCCCAAGGTTTGCTGATTTCCCACCTACTATCGGCGTGTCTTCCTTGTTGATCTCCTTGAACCACAGAACCAATGCATCTTCTTTGCTTTTCATATGCCTTCCTCCTGTTGTTAGATGATTTAATCTAGCAGCTGATACATAGTTATTTTGAATTCATTCAATTTATAGTTTTCTATGGCCCTGGAGTCAATTTTTGGTAAACACCAGAGAAATTAAGGGCACCAAAAGAAAACAACAAATTGCTCCTGTGTAATGGCTAAGAATACAATTACCTTTCATAGGTAACTAAAAGCGTTTAAATACAATATGCTTTAGTATGATTAGTGATGGAAGAAACCGAGCTGTCTTTCGTGGTACCTTTCTTCAGTAGACTGAAGTTTAAGGATAAGGTGCGATTCTTGAAAGCCTTGGATAAGAGCGCCCCTTCTGGTTCTTTAGCGATAGTGGGGGGCTTTGAGAACTACGCCGAGATTAAGCTTTCAAACCTCTCAATAATAACTTTCAAGCATGACAGCAGCATAGGCGAAGCCTTCAGGAAGGGTTTTCAAATAGCATTGGGTAACAATTCAAAGAGGGTAGTTACCTTTGAGGATTACTCCGAGGACAACGCCGATTGGTTCCTGCCGTACCTTGGTTCTAATGGCAACATTATAGAGTCAAGGAAAAGAAATATAATCCAGACAATATCTACAGAGCTTATAAATCTCGTTTCTTTCAAAAATGTATACAACAGCTTCTCAATGAATAGGATACTACTGAAAGAATCCGTTTCCATAATAGTCAATGAGTCAAGGAAGAATGGCAAGGATTTTGCAGTGGAGATAACCAGCATCCTTGATAGGCATCTTATGAGCACAACTGAGGTGATCAGAAAGGATGTAAAAAGCAAGGTTACTCTAAACCCTTCGGAGGCGACTTCTTCCGTTTTGAACAGCATCAATAAACTTACCTTCTCTTACAGTTTTTCAAGCTTAATGTCCTACTTTATGGGGTTGTTCGTGCTATACTTCAGCCTCGGTTTTGGGCTTTTTTATCCGATAGCAATACTCATTGGGCAGGAGACAAATGCCATCTCCAACTTCATAGTCAATGAGAAGCTTAACTTTCAAAGGAGAGGATTTTTATCCTCTGCTTATAGATTTGGTAAGTATAACTCCATCATGGCGGTGCCGATGGTGGCGAACATAAGTCTGGTTTGGTTCCTCCAGAAATATATAGGGTTTTCACGAAGTATCCTGCCAACAGTCATTCTAGTCGTGTCGATCTCTTTGTCCATATTATCAATATTCATGATAAACAGGGTAGTTTGGAGCAAGGGGCTGAATAAGAAGGTGAGTATATGAAGAACAGCAAGAGAATCGGCCTTTTAAGTGACGTGTTTGAAGGCCTGTGGCTCTATACTTTGTTGGTGTGGGTGTATATAGCGATAGAAAACCTGGTATACCCGGCGGCGGTCTTCAACTCGGTGCTCTCTGTGTATTTTCCGGTGAAGCAGAATCTTCTTGCAATCTCTTCCTTTGTGCTTTCCTTTGTTTTCTTTGTGGTTTGGAGATACCTGAAGAGCTTCTCCCAAAGGTAGTGGACTGGTCGGGATTTGAACCCGAAGTCTCCACGATGCGAACGTGGCGTCTTGCCGTTGGACTACCAGCCCATCTAAGTGATAAAACAGTAAAAGTATAAAAATAAACAGTTGATTGTTATCTGTTGGAGATACTTGAATACCGTTATGTTCAACCGAATAAAGCTGGCTTCAGACCCTTTCTTCTACTTGTTCTTTTCTTTTGTAGTTGCGATACTCGCAGCAAGGGCTTATGTTTATTTTGGAGGGGATTTAAACGTGTCCTTCAACGGCGTAATCATCCACCATTACATGTATGGCATAATCTTGATGATGGTGTCAGGAACTTCCATATTCTTCCTTGACTCTAGATTTACAAAGTCAAACAAACTTCGGATATTCTTCGCTGTCCTCTTCGGTGTTGGCTTGGGGCTGGTCACGGACGAAATTAGCTTTATATTCAGCGTAGCCTCATTTTATTCTCTGGCGAATTATTACAGTGCATTCGGCTTGCTGATTGAGGCTGTGATAACCGTATTAGTTGTGATTCTGTTCGTATTGACGACTTTAAGAAGGAAAAGATAGGCCTGAGAAAGCTTTTTATTGTCATCCAATCTCTAAACATAACTATGATAATAGATGGGAAGAATGCAGTATTGGGTAGGCTTGCTTCTTACGCCGCTAAGGCTGCAAATGAAGGAGAAGAAGTCGTGATAGTCAATGCAGGGGAGATAGTTATAACTGGCAACAAGAATGCCGTTGTGAAAGATTTCGCCGATCGTTTACAGATTGGAACGGCTTCCAAAGGCCCGTTCATAAATAGAACCACCGTTGGTCTAGTTAGAAGGGCAATCAGAGGGATGGTAAAAAGGCAGATAAGTCAAGGTAGAGAAGCTCTCAAGAGGATAAAGGTCTATGATGGAGTGCCGGAGGAATTCAAGGGCAAGGAGACGGTATCAATTGCGAAGATACCTGAGGACAGTGTGGTGCATAGGGTTAAAATATCAGAGATATCAAATATATTGAAGGGTGTATGAGTAAGCTAAGTATATTTACAGCAAAGAGGAAGACAACAGTTGCGCAAGGCACGATAGAGCCTGGAGATGGCAGTATCTACATAAACAGCAAATCTTTGGAGGCTTACAATGACAAACTTTTCAAGATGATAGTGACGGAGCCGATTGTCCTATCCGGGGATGCTTACAAAAAATATAGCTTCAGGATATCCGTGACTGGCGGCGGTAACATGGCCAGGGCTACGGCGATCAGAGGCGTCATCGCAAAGGCTTTATCCTCAAAAGAGAAAGCATTGAGGAAGGTATTCCTAAGCTATGATAGAACCTTGCTTGTTGACGATAAGAGGGTCACTGAGCCGCAGAAGCCATACCGCAGTGCAGCCAGGGCGCTTAAGCAGACGAGTTATAGATGAGCTTTTGGATACTAGAAGATTATCCCGTTTTTATTTGCCCAGCTTAGCAGTTTGATGAGGTCTTCAAGCGTGTATTTTCTTGCTTCTTCAGGTATCTGCTCCAGTATGAAATCCAAGTTCGGTATCATATTCTTTATTTCTGGAGGTATCCCATAGTAAGCTTTTGCCAAAGTGGTTAGAATCACCTCTGCGTCCTCCTCAGAGATAGAAGTTCCTATGAATCCCATGTACAGATCAGTAATACTTATAGTATTTCCCCATCTTACTGGAAGCGGCGCCGATTACGAATATCGCTATCCCGGCTATGATAAGTATTATTGAGAGAACAAAGGATGAAACTGGAGAGAACTTCAGTGCTTGAGACATAAAGCCAGAAAAGTAGGGCACGCTTATACCTGTCATAATAATCGCACCTACAGCGGCTACTATCAATCCGGCCAAGACTATCCCACCTTTCATAATAAATGTATATGGTATTCTCTAAATTTATAGCTTATATCAGGCCTATTATCAGCAGTATGACGCCTATAAAAACTATCAAACCGGCCCCGCCGGGAACTATGGAATTCAAGTTGGATAGAATCGTAGTTATGTAGGGAAATGAAACGTGCATTAAAGGCACGGCGCCGATTACTATCAGCACAAAGCCTATCAATATAAGTGACCCTCGCATAATCAAATTTTATGGTTCCTCAGAGATTTGACATCCCTTATCGCTGTCGATACCTTATATATGTATTGAACCCTCTATACTATTTAAGCTTTTTATTTTTCAGGTTTGCTTTCATCCCACTTCCAAAGAGCGCGGGTCTCCCACTCACGCTTTACAAATCTTCACCCGAATCAAGCAAGCGATAAAAATTAATAGTTAGACAGACTAGTAGATGCTTATGGTCAAAAAACAATGTCCTGTCTGTTCTTTTCCAATAAAGGAGAATTGGAATTTCTGTCCAAATTGCGGAGCAGCCCTCTCAAGGGATTTTGAAAACAGCATAAATCTGAAGGTTCCGATTGAAGTTTTCCAAAATTTGACTCCAATTGTAAACAACCTTGTGAATAGTCTAATCCAAGCCCAAGGTAGGAAGGAGCAGGTTAACGAGGCCGAAGTTTACAAGCCCGCATGGAACATGAATACAGGCCAGGTGGTAGAGCCCCAGGATTATGTCACAAGATACGGTGATGCAGTCATCCACACGGTATATATGCCGGGAGTGAGGGACAGGTCAGATATAGCGGTCAACAAATTTGAGAACTCTATAGAGATAAGAGCAAGGGCAGATGACAAGTTTTATCTGAAGATAATAAAACGAGAGAAGAATGAGGTTGTAGCATCCGAAGAGTTCTCAAAAGACAACTTCATTTTAAAATTAAAAAAGAAAAAATAAAAGAAGTTTCTGATGCCTTAGAAGTCAGAATCGTCATCTACAGGTTCTTCCTCTAGGTCCTCTTCTATATCAGTAGGGCTTATATCATCTCCTATATCATCGATATCGTCGACGTCTTCCTCTACTACTTTTTTATCCACTTTCTTATTTTTTTTCGCAGCCATTTTTACCTCCACTTCGTTTTGGCACCCTTGGCCGTTAACTGTGTAAAATAGGAAATGACTAGAATATAAACCTTTCCTTCGCGGTAGAAATTGTAATTTTTCTAAATTTGTCTAAAAATGATATTTAAGGCTATAGAGTGTATCTAATTAATATGCTAACAAAGGCGAAGAAATACCTCATTGAAGACGTTGAGTACCTTTTATCTCGTGCCAAAGAACTGAGAAAAAGCGACAAGGAGTTAGCCGATAGATACACAAAGATAGCTTACAACATGATCACCAAGAATAAACTGGGGATGAAGAGGGAGCAAAAACTTTTAATATGTAAGAATTGCAATAGATTACTTATACCAGGAGACACTGCTATAGTGCGATTATATAAAGGGGCAGTTACATATAAATGTCTTAACTGTGGTAAAATTGTGAGGATATCTTATGCAAAGAGGGAATGACGTAGATCAGCAGGTTTTGGTTGCGCAGCTTGCAAAGAAACTGAAGGAGGACAAGCTTCTCTCTCCTACTCCATGGTCTAAGTTTGTGAAGACAGCTTCGGCTAAGGACAGGCCGCCGGCACAGAAAGATTGGTGGTACTTTCGTGGAGCAAGCATACTCAGAAGAATGTACGTTACTAGGAAACCAGCCGGGGTAGGGAGATTTAGGAGGGTATATGGAGACAAGACAAAGAACACTTTATCCTCTCATCATTTCAAGCCAGCGGGTGGATCGATAATAAGGAAGATAATGCAGCAGCTCGAGGCAAGTGGCTTAGTCACGAAGAAGAAAGTTGGAGTCCACAGCGGTAGAGTAATAAGCGCAAAGGGCGTATCGCTGATCGATTCAATCTCGAGGAACATAAAGTGATTGCAGAAGTATGGAAAATCCATTTTACAACGCAGATGCTGAAAGGAAGAGGGAGCTTGAGGCCATCAAGAGAGAAGTATTTGTGAAGTACCTTACGAAGGAGGCCAGAGAGAGGCTTTCGACGCTTAGGTACGCTCATCCTTCACTGGCAGATTCGGTTGAGAACATGATAGTGCAGGCAGCCCTTTCCAACAGGATAAGGGGCGTCATAGACGATAACAAGCTTAAGGAGCTTTTGGCTTCTATAAATGAAAGTAATGGGGAAAGGAAGTGAATAGGATATGTCAAGTAGAAAGTCAGCGGTCAAAAAGAGAGAGCTTATAAAGCATGCAAGGAAGACCAGCAGGCCTCCTGCTTTTGCAGTCATAAGGAAGTATAGAAGGCCTAATGTAGACAGGTCAAGGCTTAACAAGAATGTAGGTAGATAAGATTATGGCAGAGGAGAGGATGCTTGTCGTCCATTTGAGAAAAGCAACGGAGAAAGGGCCAAGGTACAAGAAGGCAAGATATGCGGTAAAATTCTTGGAACAATACGTAAAGAAGCATATGAAAGCGAAGGAAGTGAAGATCGACCAAGACGTGAACAGCGCAATATTCGTCAATGGCTCAAAGAATCCGCCGATTAGGATAAGGGTGTCATGCTCCAAAAACGACAAAGGAGTGGTTTCGGTGAAGCCTGTGAAGAGCACTGTAACTAAATGAAGGGACATGGAAGTTGATGAAAAGGCGTTGAATGACAAGCTTATTGAGATAGAGTACCTTAGGAGGGAGCTTGAAGAGAGCATAAATACGCTGAGCTCCCTACAGTACGCTCAGGAAAGCACTGCTTCATCGCTCTTGGGCCTTGATGACGTTCAGAAAGGCGTTAATAAGGCATTGGTGCCATACAGCAGTGAAATATTTTTTGACGGGGAAATAAAGAACACGACTTCCCCTCTCGTAAACATCGGCTCCAATATATTCAAAAGGATGAATCTAGACAACTTGAAGTCTATGCTGAACGAGCGATTAAAAGTATTAAATGAGAACATCCAGAGCCTCCTCAAGGGGATAAATGAGATGCAGGACAGAAGCAAAAAGTTGGAAGATGAGGTGTCAAGCATCTACGAAAAATACCGTGACAGCCAGATGAAGTGAGCTAAAAGCGAGTATGTTCGATTTTTTAAAGAAAAAGCTGAAGGATTCTATAGATGCAATACAGGGGAAGATACTAAAAAAAGAAGAGAAAGAGATCGATAAAAAGATATCAGAGGAAGTCAAAGAGATAGAGAGAGGGGAGCCGGAAAAGCTGAAGAAGACATCAAGTATACTTTCCCACAAGATAACCGAAGATGACGTATCCCAGATCTATTCCGGGATAAAGGAGTCTTTAATAGAGAACAATGTAGCGCTGTCGGTCCTTGACGAGATACACAATGACCTAAAGAAAGAACTGGCAGGGGAAAGTGTTTCAATCATAAATTCAAAGCAGAAGATAGAGGAAGCGATAAAGAAGAGCATATCAAAGGTCATAATATCCGAGAAAAAGGAAGATTTCCTGGATAAGGTAAAGTCGAAGAAGCCTTTCATAATCTTATTTATCGGCGTTAATGGTGTTGGGAAGACCACCTCGATAGCGAAGGTAGCGAATCTACTGAAAAAGGAGGGATTGAAGTCGGTCCTATCTGCCAGCGATACTTTCAGGGCGGCCTCCATAGAGCAGCTTGAAGTCCACAGTAAAAGACTAGGCTTAGATTTGGTAAAGCACACTTACGGGGCAGATCCTGCGGCTGTAGCATATGATGCGATAAGCCATGCTAAGAGCGTAGGAGCTGATGTAGTGCTGATAGACACCGCAGGGAGAAGTGATATGAACAAAGATCTGATAGAGGAGTTGGCTAAGGTGAGGAGGGTCAGCAAGCCCGATATGACTATCTTTGTCGGAGACGCCCTGACAGGAAATGATCTGGTGAAGCAGGCAAAGATATTTGATGAAAAAATAGGGTTTGACATGTCAATAGTTTCCAAGGCGGATGTAGACAAGAAAGGAGGCGCCGTTCTTTCTCTTTCATATGTAACCAAGAAGCCAATACTTTTCATAGGGACGGGCCAGGGATACGATGATTTGGCTGCATTGGATCCCGAGAAGACAGCCAAATTCATAATTGAAAGCTAAGTATAGGTATTAGAGAATAAGCATAAAGTGTATATAATCGAGGGTTAGACCTAGTTTTGTGTCAAATTACGCTTCCAAAGCGTACAGATGGCATCACACCATTTGGAGGATA
>JBMFTM010000006.1:8909-22196 GCA_049967035.1 Candidatus Acidifodinimicrobium sp. | reverse complement strand
TCTTTAGTTTCTTTGATTTTTCCTCTAATTTTAATAATATGGTGTTAAAACTTTAATTTCCTATGGACTTCCCCCTTATTTCTAGTGGAGGCATTTTTATATATATATTTTATATAATTCTATATAGAATAATATAATCATAAGAATAAAAATTAAAAAACTTAAAACTATTCTCCACTAGAAATACTGGTGTCTCCGTAAGAAATGTGAACTAAAGTTATATAACTAAAGTCTATATTCTTATTTAAATACAAAAATACTCTATAATTTAATAACAGTAGGGAGTTTCACCAATTTATGGCTAGAGTAAGTCTCAACGACTTAAGTAGAGAAAGTGAAAGCTATCAAGCAGTTACTTCTAAAGACCCAAAACAAATATTTAATGAGTTCCTACAGAAGAGAAGAGTCTTTAAAAATAAGGAAGTCTTATCCTCTTCTTTTACCCCTGACAAAATTTTGCATAGGGACAAAGAAATAGAAGCAATATCTAATCTTTTAGCACCAAGTTTAATTTTAGAAAGAATATCAAATTTATTAATATATGGTTTTTCAGGTACTGGAAAATCCTTAGTCACAAGATTTGTAGCGCAGAATCTAGCATCCATGGCCAAGGAGAAAGAGGTTGATGTTATTCCTGTATACATAAACTGCAGGCTAGAAAATAATAATACTGAATATAGATTAATATCAAATCTATCCGCAGTTTTTGGTATAAAAACTCCAACTAGTGGTTTATCAGTTAATGCGCTGTATAAAAATCTCATCACGGTCATCGACTCTAAAAGTTGCAATATAATATTAATTCTTGATGAAATAGAAAAGCTTGTTCAAAATGCTGGCGATGGCGTCTTATATAATTTGCTTCGTATAAATGAAGTCCTAAAAAATACGAAAATCTCCATATTAGGCATCTCAAATAACCCTGAATTTAAAGCATCCCTTGACCAAAGGGTCAAGAGCTCTCTTAGCCCAATAGAAATTGTCTTCAGGCCTTACAATGCAATTGAAATAGCAGATATACTCTCCTTGAGAGTGAAGGATGCATTTTACGACAATATAATAGATGATGAAATAATAAACAAGTGCGCAGCAATCGCGGCCCAAGAGCATGGTGATGTTAGACGTGCCATAAATCTACTTAGAGTCGCGGGCGAGCTAGCTCAGCAGACGGGCTCTATAAAGATAACTGAAGATTTGCTTGATAAAGCTTCTAACTTGCTTGAACAAAATGTGACTGAGGAGATAATAAGATCAATGACAAAACAAAGTAAATGTGCGCTTTATTCCATAATCTCCCTATCAAAAAGTAAAAATTTCAGTAAGATATACAGCGGGGAAGTCTATGATTATTACTTGAGGTTGGCTGACAAATTTGGCCTAAAGCGCCTGACTTTTAGGAGGCTATCTGAACTCATAGGCGAACTAGACTACAATTCTCTTATAATGACAAGGATCAAGAATAACGGCCGTTATGGAAGAACGAGGGAGCTAAGCATAGCTTTTCCTTCCTCTTTATTGGTGAGAATAGAGCAGATTTTATTAAGCGACTTAAGCCAATAACCCCCCTTATTTTTTATCCTTGACAAAAGCAAAAATACCATAGCTGACACTGGTAGGTAAAATAGTGTTAAAGACCCTGAAAATTACAACTGTAGAGATTGAAATTATCCCCGGCACGCCATTGGCTAGCAGCAAAGTGACTATCACTGCGTCCATAGACCCAATCCCAAATGGAATCATAGATATAAAACCGACTACAGCGGAAAAGCTGAATATAAAGATTGACATATCAAAGCTTACATTTTGATTAAAGGCCAAAAGTATAAAGAATATAAGCAAGCCTTCAGCTATAAGCGCCGGGAAGAAAGCAAAGGTCTCGTACAGTATGTCCTTTTGAGAAAGCACGGAATTGGTCTTCATCTTCTCGATATATCTGACCAAATTCTTCAGGAACTTGAATTTTCTAGACACTCTCAGTATGAGGTCATTTGTTTTGCTTAATCCAAATACTGACGCTATAGCATAGGCTATCGCTACCACTGCGACGGTATAGACAATATACTTTGAAACAATCACCGCACTTATCAGTGCTATAATCGAAACAGCTAAGAAGTCTGTAAGCGTAAGCGACAGGATGATATTTCCAGAAAAATATTTGTATCTCTTTTTGAACCGCTCCAGGCCTCTAAGAATGGCAAATTGGCCAGCAGCGGCAGGTATTATCCCCAATCCAAAGAAGGCATACATCGTCAGTACGTTTATTGTTTTTCTAAGCTTTATTCCAAGTTTTTTGAGGACGTAGTACCATGGTATAAATCTCAATAACGGAAAGGCTAAAAAAGCAACGAACGTGTACACTAAGAATATTAGTCTCGCATTCTGTATCTGCTTTATCGCAGCAGCAAAGTTGTACTCACTTATAAGCAACACTAATAAGACAAGACCGATGATCAAAGTGATCGTGTTTAAGTTTAATAGCCTTCTCATAAGCAGTCATATATTTTCTTGGTTTTATAGTTTATCCATTGACAAGGCTAATAATCAATTTAATATACTAGCTAAACTTATTATCACTAGAGGAGCAGATGAAGCTTTTAACCGGTTGGTTGGGGGTTCAAATCCCCTCGAGCGCAAGCGCCCGTAGCTCAACTCGGTAGAGCATCCGTTGCCCCTCACTAAATATTCTCCTTATTTATCACGAGCATGGAGTATGTTCTTCTTATATTCTTTAAAGAGTGCAGTCCTTTGGTGAGGAATTCGGTTATGTCTTCCCTTTTGCCAGTGACCGATATTAAATAATCCCAGCTTCCACTTATGCTGAACACATCCAGGACGATGCCAGAGTAATCCTTTAAAAGGTTAAACAGCTTTTCTGAGTTTTTCTTGTTTATGGAAGTTAGCGATAGGAGTATAAACATATACTCTCTTCTTGCTCCTAGTTCGCTCCCTTTGAAAGAGACCCTGTAACCCTTTATGAAGCCATCTTTTCTAAGTTTATTAAAATGGTAATACATTGTAGAACCGCGCATACCTAACTTCTTGGCTACTTCTTTAATATCTAAATTGCTTTTTAGTTCATTCAGAATGTCGATATCAATCGCCTTAATCGCAGCCATACCTTCGTTTTATAGATATCCCTTATAGCATAGTGCGAGTATTTAAAGATTTTTGTAATTTTTACAAATTCAATTAACTTTTATAATCTCCGCACCCCAAAAGTTAGACACCGTGCTGTTAGAGGCGGCAAATTCATTGCGGCCAAACGTTGTGCTGAGCAAAGAAGGAGGAATGTAAAACGACGCCCGGCCTATGTAAGAAAAGACCACTCCATCAACTCTATTCGCAGCCCCTGTAGTAGTCGGAATGAATTGCGTATAAGTTGTAGTGGATGAAGGCAATAAGAAATAAGTACCCTTAGCTACATATATGGTAGAATTATCAGGGAATTGTACTAATGTGGCGTTTCCAACCTTAGTATTTCCATAATAGACCCCGCACAGGTAAAAAGCGTCAATCTTATCGACGAAGGAAAGGCATTGCTGATACGCACCAGAGTAGTTTTTGACAGAGTAATTTCCGGAGAATTCAACTAAAGATGGGGCGGTTTCGCCGATAAGCCCATAAAAGTAAGACAGATTATATAACAAGCCAAGGTCCGTCAGAACGAACTCGGTTTTACTTGCTTTTGCGCTGCCAAACATCAATTCTGCGTACTCTGTGTCATTCTCGGCTAATACATTGTTATTTCGCATTAATCCAATCGTTTCATTGTAGTACTGCGAAGGCACAAGGAGAGTCTGGTTGGAATACTGCTCATTGAAATACTCCACAGCATACATTATCGGTGTAGGGAGAGAGGACTGTGGATGGCTAACCTGCAGATAGCCCTGCAGATAGTAAACTATGACAGCCAAAAGAACCAGTGCTATTACAAGGTACAGTAAACTGAGTTTTATCCTTATCCTCATAGAAGCTTACTCCTCCTTTTTTTCTTCTTTGTTCCCAGTGTCGGATTCTGTAGGTGCAGCAGCCTCCTGCATTTTGTCCTCTCCGGTCGCATTTTCAACTGCGTTCTCGTCCGTCTCTGTAAGGTGCAGGACACTGAATTTTCTCTTAGTGGTTGGCTTTGACCTGCCTCTAGCAAATTTAGGGATACCTTTGAATAGCTTTGAACTATGGATCTTTTTCGCACAATCCGGACAGTAATAAACCTTTATCCCGTCCTTGTACATGTATACAGCCCTGTCTCTCCTTATTTTCTGGCCGCATGACGCACACAGAACCGTGCCTATCCTGCCCCTCCTTATATTCTTACTCATACCTTATACCTCAGACGCTAACTCCTTTTATACATTTGTGTCACTGTTATTTATGCTTTTTTTGATGTAGATAAATCTGAGAAGGCTGAAAAACGCCGAGCTCTCTTGTCCCAGTTCCAACTTCATAAAGCTCCTCTCCATGATTGCAATTTGAGTGAGCCGTGCAACCGGTGGCCAAGCTTAGGTGTCCATGCTGTTGATCTGTTTGAAACAAATGCAAAAAACCATAGAGAAAAGAATAAATGTGTACAAATTCTTAGAGTTTGAATGGAACAGAACCAGGAAAACTTAGTTAGAAGCGTCATTGAGCTCAGAGAGTCCTTAAAGATATTTGAGCAGAGGCTCGGGCAGATGAAAGACACAATTGCTATGGTTGACAAGAACAACATGGACAAGTATTCGGAGATAAAGACAGTGCTCCAGAACATATTCGCAGAAGTCAACGAGGAGAAGAATAAGATACTTGAATTAAATGATAGGCTGTTGAGGCTTTCAAAGCAAACAGAGGACTTTGCAAAGGAGCGGGACCTGAGAGTGCTTGAGAAGTACGTTTCGCTGATTGATCCCTCAAGGTTTTTAAGCCGTGATGATGTAATAAAAATAGTGGATAACTACCTAAACAGTAAGAAGTGGGCGTAGATATGAGTTTATTAGATGCTTTCAAGAAAAAAGGTGAAACAAACGTACCAGACATATCTGGGATGGTAAGTGCAGGTATGAGTGATCAAGACATAATTGACAGCCTAAAGCAACAGGGCTACGACAATTCTGTGATAAGACAGGCGCTGATGGCTAAAAGCGCACCACAGCAGCAGACACAGCAGCAATCCACCACTCAGGTAGCACAGCAAGCCCCTCAGCAGCAGATAGAAGAATCAACACAGCAGCAGTCTGCGAAGCAAGATCAGCCAAAAGGCGCGATTAACGAGGAGACACTTGATACTATCCAAGCCATATTAGAGCAGATAATAGAGGAGAAATGGAAGACCTCATCTTCAGAGATAGAGTTTCTTAAGAATAATCTAAAGAGGGTTGATGATTTCTCGCACAGTGTCTTGGAGCAGCTTGACAAGCTTTCGCAGAGGGTGGATGCGATCCAGAACGTAATGATCGGAAAAACAGAGGAATATAATAAAGCTTTGATGGACGTTAATGTTGAATTGGAAGCCTTTAACAAGGTAATAGACAAGCTGGTTCCTGCGATGAGTGACAGCATAAAAGAGCTTAGAGACTTGATAAGCGACTTCAAAAGTCAGAAGCCGGGTGCTTAAATAGCATCGAATTAGCTCTCAGAAATCTAATACCGCTTCTTGCTCATTGCTTGCGTTGGCTCACCGGCTTAATCGGTGTACTCCTTCTATCAATCATATGACCTAAAATCAAGAGCATGATGCTAGCCACTGCAAGCGCGGCACTTATGAGAAAAACCTGATCAGTGAAGGGGGAGAAAAGACTTAGTGGCAGTTTTATCAATACGCCATCCAAATCAATGCTGCTGAACATAGGCAGAAAAACATAGAATATCCCGAACACGGTTGCAGCGGTCAATATAGATATTGAAAGTATAGTCTTACCGGTGTTCTTGAATTTGCTTCCCCCGCTTGAGGAGACGATAACCAACACAAACCCTACTACCGCGAATATAAGTGATAGAAGCTCCTCCTCATAAAGTTTGGAGCTACTAAGGAGAGAGACCAACAGATTTGATCCGCCAGAGCCTGATGAGCCGGCCAGAAGGCCAAGAACTCCAGATGAGCTTGAATTCAATCCCTTCAAGGCAGATAATTCAGTTGAGTTCAAACTGCTGTTGTACATACTTGCTATTATCTTGTTGGTGTATTGAGGGGTCAGTATCCCAGACGAATTTATTGCAAATAGGAATATAAAAGAAGAAAGAAACATAAATAAAAGAAGGCCGCCGACGTACCTACCTACCCCAGACAGTATTCCCATATCCAAACTAAAATATTTGTTATTTATAAATTAAGTTATTCATTAATTAATGTATGATAATTTATAATACCTTAACAAAGGAAAAGGAAACATTCAGCCCACTAGAAAAAGGTAAAGTCAAGATGTATTGCTGCGGGCCTACAGTATATGATTATGTTCATATAGGGAACTTAAGGACCTTCATATTTTATGATATAATAAAGAGGATTTTTGAACATTTCGGATATGAGGTGAAGCAAGTCATAAACATAACCGACGTAGATGACAAGATCATAAAAAATTCTATGGAGACCAAGACAGGCATATACAGGTACACAAAGATGTTCTCCGAATTTTTCTTTGAGGATATAGGGAAAGTCAAGATAGAACCGGCGACCATCTATCCAAGAGCTACTGACAACATAGACAAAATGGTGGAGATAATAGAGGTGCTCATCCAGAAAGGGTTTGCCTACAAAGCTGAAGACGGGGTTTACTACAGTATAGAGAAGTTCAAAGATTATGGTAAGCTATCTGGCGTGAAGGTGGGGCAGGGACTTTCTAGGATAAAGTCGGATGAATATGACAAGATGTCGATATCCGATTTTGCCTTGTGGAAATTCTGGGATGAGAAAGACGGCGATGTTTTTTGGGATGCAAGCATAGGCAAAGGAAGGCCAGGGTGGCACATAGAGTGCTCGGCAATGAGCAATAGGTTCTTAGGTGATACTTTGGATATTCACTGCGGCGGTGTGGACTTAATTTTCCCGCACCACGAGAATGAAATAGCCCAAAGCGAGGCTTATACTGGCAAGAAATTTGTGAACTATTGGGTGCATTCTGAACATCTCTTAGTTGATGGCAGGAAAATGTCAAAGAGCCTGCACAACTTTTACACTTTGAGAGACTTGGAAGATATGGGCTTCGATCCATTGTCGTTTAGGCTCATGTGCTTGGATTCAAACTACAGAGATAAACTGGACTTCACTATGGACAACTTGAAAAGGTATGAGAAGACGCTAAATGATATAAATATCTCATTTAAACTCTTGGAAAAATTGAATGAATCGGATAGCGTTCAGATAAATGAAGAGGTTGATACTATATACTCAAAATTTGATGAAGCGCTGTCGGATGATTTCGATACACATTCTGCTTTGGCCCAATTTTTCAAGCTATTGGATCTGGCTAATATAAGGATAAAGGAGGGGAGGATAGGCAAGCCAGAGAAAAAAAAGATTATTGATACCTTAATGAAGATGGATAAAGTGCTTGGAGTCATTGATAAAGTTGACATAAACAAAGATGTAGTAGAACTAGCAGAAAAAAGAAAAGAATTGAGAAAGGAGTCAAAGTGGTCTGAGGCAGACGCTATCAGGAAGGAGATACTGAATAATGGATACAACGTCGTAGATTTAGAAGATGGTGATTACATCATCGTAAAGAAAAGAAATCATGTGTCATAGTTCATCGGCTTCATCGGATACAGATCTTTAGCCATGTGCGGTCTTCATTGAATTAAAGGTTTTAAATTTATTAACGAGATTAAATGTTATGGAATACCTCGTCGGCATCCTATCTGGCTAAGATATTAAGTGGTGAGCTGACAGAGCGGTTATGTACTCGTCTGCAAATGACAGGTGCTGTCATAGCATCTTCAGGGCATAACCGAAAACGAGGTATGCGGGTTCGACTCCCGCGCTCACCTGAATAAATTAGAGTAATACTTTTATCATATGTTTTTATGTTTTAAATTTAGGGGCTGATAATACGCTCTTGTATGTCTGATACTGAGTTGGAAAAAATATTGTCTAATTACAAGTCTAAAAAACCAAGGAGGCTAGATTTTATCGAGTTGATACATGATTATAGACCTGTAATTGGGAACACACATATTAGGGGCGGGGACATACTTCTTGACCTGAACGGCGCCGATGAGGCGGACATTAAATTTGTATTTGATTTGGATATAAAAGCAAATGATGTGGCCTTCGTTTCTCAGGACATTAAAAATGATATAAGCGACTATTTAAGGGGCATTGAAATTCCGGTTGAATACGAAAAAGATAAGCTTCTCTCTTATATTTTAAGGAAAAGCCAAGAAGTGTCTGGAGGACTTAAAGGTTTGGATAGGGTGCGCTCCATTGGCAAAAAGGCATATGATATCATAACCTCGAATGTTTTAAGAGAGGGCGCAGAATCCGAGCGCGATGGCTTCATATACGATTTAGAGTATTTCTTTGGCAGGGGCGCCGAAGACTGCTTCAAGATTGCCACTATGATGACTTTAGTTCTGTCCATGGATGAGGAATTGAAAGGGGAAGGTGTAAAGTTCAGATTAGGCTTAAGAGATTTATATATCTATGACAGGATAAACGAAAATATCAACGAGGACACAGAGGGATACAACCCTCATGCATGGGTGGATGTGTATCTGAAGGACAAATCTAGATATATTTTAGATGAAATAAACGGCATATTCGTGGATGTTGCTTCGGCTAGAAGGGGCGTGGCATCGCCAGAGTCCCCGAATAAGGTCTTTGTGTATCATTTTAATCCGAGGCAGGGGGTAGCTCTTAGAAGGCTTCGTAAAAGCACCAAAACACATTAATTCTTTTGGTTCTTAGTATATCAAATGAAAGTTATATTCTTCGATGTAAGTGAGCTTGAAAGTGATAAGATAAATGAATTCAGCGAAGAAAACAAAGGCTTAGATATAATAGCCTATAAATCAGATATAGCCTCGGCCAAGAGAGATGATTACAGCGCAGAAGTAATCTCCATCTTCATAAATTCTATGCTTAAGAAAGAGACCTTAGATAAGTTCGCCAATCTGAAGCTTATCCTCACAAGATCAACCGGATTTGATCATATAGATGTTGATGAGTGTAGAAGACGTGGCATAAAATTGTGTAACGTTCCAGATTATGGAGACAATACAGTTGCGGAGTTTACTTTCTTCTTAATCCTAGCTCTGCTAAGAGGGCTCGGCTTAATGTATAAAGGTGGTGTGAATACAGTCCCAGGTAATGAGTTAGAAGGTAAGACGATTGGGATAGTAGGCGCAGGGAGAATAGGGGCTAGGGTCGCGTACATTGCGAAAGCATTTGGTATGAAAATTTTGTACAATTCGCACAAAAATAACCCCTCGGTGGATAGCATAGGCGGATCAAAGGTAGAACTTGGGGATCTTTTGGCTTCATCGGATATAGTGACTCTCCATGTCCCTTTGACGAAGGAGACTTACCACCTAATAAACAAAGAGAATATAAAATCCATAAAAAAAGGGGCCTATCTGATAAACACCTCTAGAGGCGCAGTAGCAGAAACTGAAGCAATAATAGAAGCGATAGAATCTAAGACTTTGGCGGGGGCAGCTTTGGATGTGATAGAAGGGGAAGAGTTCGCAGGGAAGGAGATGGAGATAATAAGGAGAGGGGAAAACTACGATCTCATTAAATTGGCTCTAGAAGATAGCATCCTAAAAAAGTATGATAACATCATCCTTACTCCGCACGTAGCATACAACACAAAAGAGGCTTTAAATAGGATAATTGATGAGACACTTGAAAATTTATTAAATATGTTTAGAGGCAAAGAACTCAAGAACGTAGTTGTTTGAATACAGCGTAAAATGATAAAATAAGGGTGGACAGAGAGAGAATTAAGAGAGCTACAAAAGCGGCCGATACCCCAATTGATGACACAGCGTTCCTCCCAAAACCAAGTAGATAGCTAAAACCAATCCCGTTGTAGGCATTGTAGAAATAGCTAAAGGGGAGGTTCAGATATACATCCACAAGCATCAACACAAACAGGGCAGCTGATAGAACCCCAAATAGCAAGGTAGAGACCTCATGATATTTGCCTATATAAGAAGCTAAAATGAATATCATCATCAGTGTCGTATACACTAACAAAACAATCCAGTGAAAGTAACCGTATATGAGGAGTGTGATATCGGTTGAAAGGAGATAGATACCAAATGCTACCTGGAAAACAGCAAGCAGCAGCACCGTATATCCCAAAAATCCGAACTCCTCATGCTTTTTATTCTTCTTCAGGAGAAAGATCAGAGAAAAAAGCAGAATCAGGGCTAGGCACGCCTCTATGGCATCTAAAGTTATATTGGCCATTTTAGAATATAAACAATAATCATATTAAATGTTTATAAATACTGCAGATGGCAGGCTAGAGAACAGCGTAGTTAGTAATTTATTTATATAACTCGTAATATAGTAATATACCGAGAGACTATGGACGAGATGCACAAGAGATTATATGACATTGCCATTAAGCTTTCTGTTTACTCTTCGATATTGGATTTTGGGTTAATGCTATCAACCCTGTTGCTGGGATACAAGATACTTCCTAAAGCGCTCTCTTACACTTTGCTGCTTGTGTTTACAAATGCGATAACATACTTGACGCTGACGATACTCGCTCTCTTCTCGTTGGCTTACATAATAAAGTACAGATCGAAGATCATAAATATAAATGTCAGCACACGTAAGCCCATCGTGCCTTTTTTCAGCCGCAGAAATTTGGCTGCAGCACCTATAAGGAAGGTAAAAGTTTACACTTTGCAGGGGATTGGAGCTAAAAGTTCTCCAGTGAAGATAGCGAATGTTCCTAAGCCCTCTGAGGACAAGATACAGTACGTGAAGAATAAAGACGCGCTGTTTGTAAACTTGAACGGCGCATGGCTGGCTGCAGATAGGGATAAATTCCTAAGGGTTAAGAAGCCGTACGTGGAATCACAGTAGGACTTGAAGCTTTCGACGATTAAATCCGCCGCATTCTCTTGAGAGTGTCGATGATGGGTTTTCTAAGTAGATAAAGGACGATGATAGCGCCTATCAAAATTATATAAGGTGTTATGCTTGATATATCATACCCTGCGCTTATCCACTTGCTTGACAATGAGAACCCTATGTAAACAAGAACTGTGGACCATATTATAATCCCAATAGTTGAGTATAAGACGAACTTTCTAAAGCTCATCTTGAAAGCACCGCAGATTATTGATGCCACGGACCTCACGGCCGGAAGAAGCTTAGATATGAATGCGAAATAAACCCCGTACTTTTTTATCCAATCTATTCCTGCGTAGTAGGTTTCGTCTTTAAACCCCACTTTTCGGCTGTACTTTAAAAACACGTCTATGCCGAGGAATAAGCCCAAATAATACCCTATGATGCTACCGATCACAGAAGCTGCGATTGCATCCGTCGTGCCGATGAATGGGTTTATCTTCCCCAATGCTATCAGAAAACCAGTGAATGGCAGGACTATCTCGCTCGGTATAGGGAAGATTATAGACTCCAAAAGCATAAGAACGAATATAGTTAAGTACTCATATGACGCTACGTTCTCATACTGTGATATTAGGCTGATTATAAAACTTACGTTAAAAATCATATCATCTTTGTTTCTTTATGAACTCTCTTGGGTCTTTGCCGTCAACTTTAAGCCCCATGCTTACGCATGAACCAAGTATCTCGTTTATCACGCCCTGCTCTGACTTGGCAAGTGAGTTTGGAAGTTTCTGTTTGGCGATCTCTTTGATCACGTCAAAACTTATAGATGCAGTTTCCTTCCGGTCCCCAAATCCTTTCTCCAGCTTTGCAGCCTTTATAAGCAACTGTGAAGTGGGGGGGCTGTAAACCTTTATGCTGTATTCCTTTGTCTGTTTGTCAACCTCTATCTCGACAGGGACCTTCAAGCCTTCGTAGTCTTTAGTTGCATCGTTTATTTTCTTCACTACCTCGGGTGACTTTAGCCCAAGTTGTGTTATCTTTGGGCCCAGTGGCGGAGCTGGCGTTGCTTTTCCGCCTTCTATTATCAATTTAACTTTTACTTTCATTTTTCTCCTCCGTCTTTGTCACCATGACATCCGATATTTTAATGTTTACGCTTATTGGCACGGCAGACTCCAGAAACATCACCCCTACCTCACCCTTATCTTTATTTATGGATTTCACCGACGCATTCTCGCCTTTGAACGGGCCGGAGAGGATCTTAACTACATCGCCGATGTTTATATCAATCACTTGGTCCTTCCTTTTTACGCTCTTTAGGACCTCATCAACACTTATCTCCCGCTTTATTATCCCCCTGACATGCTTTATGTTATAAATTAGGCTTTGGACGCTCTCTATGTCCCTGGCTTCGACGATGATATAGCCTTTGAAGCTGTATGGCCTTATTATTGAGTACACTCCTCCATCCTTTGGTATCTGCGACTTAAACCTCTCAAAGACCTGGGCTTCCCTGCCAATTGTCACACGTACTATGAAGTAGTGCGGCTCCTCTGCCTTCTTAACCTCTTGAACATTCTCTTCCATATTATCTTAGAACAATTAAGGATATAATTGGAGGTATAAATAATTTATCTTTAGGGTGTTCAGTGCACGCCTTCATGCGAAACTATAAAAACTAAAAAGGTTAAGGATTTAAATGTTTAAATTAAAAATCAGCAAGATAGACTTTATAATATTGATCGTAATGTCAGTGATAGGTCTGATCTCATCGCTGACGGTTATATATGAGATATACGCATTGCATTACCTTCCCCCCTTCTGCCAGTTACCCGGTAGCGTGGGAGGGGTTGCCTTTAATTGCGCAAAGGTGCTTTTGAGCAGTTATGCGAACTTCGGTCCTGTCTCACTTGACTTTTTAGCAGCGGTGTGGTTCATAGTCAATATTGCCCTAGTTACTGTTATGTCCTTCTCTGGAGGCAAGACAGCAAGGCATATGCTTAGGTTTCTATTCGGCTGGAGGTTCTTTGGCATAGTAGTCGTAGCTTATCTTCTATATCTTGAGTTCTTCGTAGTGAGGGCGATATGCCTCTACTGCACCGTGATGCACATAGCGATAATAATAGACTTTGTGATAATTAGCTACCTGCTTTTCTCAAAGAGTTCGAAGACCAGGCAAGCGCTTCTGTTGGAGCCTTAGCTGAGCTATTACCCGGGTGCAAAGCAGGGTTTTGATTTGGTTGCTGATAAAAACAATTTTCCATCACGGTATTTAA
>JBMFTM010000006.1:0-8809 GCA_049967035.1 Candidatus Acidifodinimicrobium sp. | reverse complement strand
AAGCAGGGTTTTGATTTGGTTGCTGATAAAAACAATTTTCCATCACGGTATTTAACTAATCCGCTGAGAATCCCCCTCTCGTAAGATTGGGGATGGAAGGCGGTAAGGATAGTATTTATGTAAGAAATGATAGACAAAAATATGGTGTTGAAGCGAGAAACCCCATGGGAAGCTTGGGGTAGTTCACTCTTTTTAATATCAGAAAAATTAGATTAGGTATATGCTATCGATATCTTATGATGAATTTCACTTTGGTTTTTTGGTGTTTGAGGCCTTGAATGGTCTTTTCACTGCTGTTTTATCTGGATTGATGATATACGCGATAGTAAAGAACAGAAAAACCAACGCACCCATAATTACCTGGTCTATCGATGTAGCCGAATCTTCAAAAAATATGAACATACTTATAGTTTCTTCATTTATGTTTGTTTTCGTGTTTTTACTCTATTATCTAGGCACTATAGATTCGAATCTATTTCAAGCAGAAGTCCTAAAGGCTGCCGCTGAAGGTTTGGGTATCATAGTCTATCTTTTTGTTACATGGGTTATTTTTTCATGGTTTAGACTTTTTAGGAGGTTCATATGATAAACTTTTCAGAGCTTCTAGCGATAATTTTGGCGCTGTTGGGCATGCTCTTAGTGGTCTCTACCTCCCGCTTCTATATTGCCTTGAACAAGGACAGAAATTTAAGTATCGCCAGAATAAGGCTTTATAGATACTCTGCTGCGCTGTTCTCTTTTATTCTCTTTTTAAATGTGATATTTGCCGCGGCTTTTGTCTTATCTGTGCTTTCTCCATCCCTGGACTTTAATCTCATAGGGATACTGATCTACGCTTTGGGCATATCGTTCTCATTTATCGCATTGACCAGGGCGATTCTAAAAGCGTTTAAGTAGACGTAGAAGCCAGAACATTCACTCGTCAGTCGGCTTCTGTTCTGCATTGTTCTTCTTTAGATTATATTCGTCAGTGCTGTTCCTTATGACCTTCTCGAAAACCTCATTAAGCCTGAATGGGTCGTACATCAAGTCCTCTCTATTATCCGTAGAGATATCGTACTTGTGGGTGTGGTGAAGCACGTGAGGAGGGCATATCTCAGAACACAGCCCGCAGAATATACATTTGTTGAAGTCTATCGCAGGCGCTTCGCTTCTGACATTGTTTTTGAACTTAGCCTTCTCCTTCTCCACCTTTATCATCCTTATCGCATCGGAGGGGCATATCCTATAGCAGAGCTCGCAGCCTATGCAATTCTCTAGATCAAGGCTCAGCATCCCTCTGCTATGCTCCTTCGTTGGCAAGGGCTTATCAGGGTACAGGTATGTGGCAGGCTTGTTTTTTGCATTGGACACCGCATAATACACAGATTTTATGGTCTCTTTGATGCTCATATCAACATCACCATCCCAACAATTATTAAGTTTAGCACAGAGAGTGGGAGAAGCCACTTCCACCCTATGGAAAGCAGTTGGTCGATCCTTGGCCTGCCCAGCGACCACCTGAGTGACATCAGGAGCATGAGGACAACTACCGTCTTGATCCAGAACCAAATTATCCCCGGCAGAAACGCCCCGCTCCAGCCCCCAAGGAATAAGCTGGCGAACAGAATGGAGACAGCAAGCAGTTTTACGTAATCTCCTATCATAAACAGCCCGTATTTCAGGCCGCTATACTCGATTCTCCACCCTGCCTGCAGTTCCTGCGATGATTCAGGCAGGTCAAATGGCGCACGTTCTATGACAGCTATCGAGCCGATAAAGAAGACGATGGCGGTAAGCGGGAGGTACAGGATATTCCATATAAGCGATTGGGAGGCTATTACATTGATTATGTCATAGCTTCCGTTTACCATGCCAATGCTGATGAAGGTCACTATCAGCGCAAGCTCGTAGGTGGTTATCTGCGCAGCGCTTCTAAATCCACCAAGCACTGCAAACTTGTTATTCTCCCCCCAACTGGCGATTATTATCAGCAGGGGCGAAAATGCCAGCAAGATATATATAAAAAGGAGACTGTACGGCAGGGATATGAAGGTTAGGCTTGGCGCGCCGAATGGCAGCAAAGCGATCAGAAGGAAAGACAGGACGCTTGATAGTACAGGTATTAGATTGTATGAAAATCTATCGACATACTGGTTTGTCACAAAGTTTTTGCCCATGAGCTTTATGACATCGGCGAAGTTCTGCAGTAATCCGAACTTTCCTACATAGATGGGCCCGTATCTTGACTGTATCCTAGCTGAAAATTTTCTGTCAACCCATCCGAGTATTATGGGCGTTGCGATTAGGACTATCAGAACTAAGACGAATGTAGCCAATGCAGATGCTATCAAGTTGGCCTTTGGGGGGAGATAATAGGCGAGCATGGAATAAATCTCATTGAATATCATCTGTCCACCTCTCCCATAACAGGGTCCATGCTTGCGGTTATTACGAATGCGTCTGCGACTTTGCATCCCTCAAGAACTAGGGGAAGCGCTTGAAGGGAATAAAATGAAGGGCTTCTTATCTTCAATCTATAAGGCTTTAATCCTCCATCAGTCACAAGGAACATCGCCCCCTCTCCCTTTGACATCTCATGCCTCACTAAAGTGTAACCGGCGGGCACCTTCATTATCCAGGGAGCGCTGATCTTCGTATCCCCTCTTGGCATGTCTTTGAGCAGTTGCCTTATTATTTTTATTGATTCTAGTATCTCTCTCACTCTTACCATGAACCTTGCGTAAACGTCACTGTCATTTTCCGTGATTATCTCGAAGTCCACCTTGTCATAGACAAGATATGGCTCGTCTTTTCTGAGGTCTCTCTTTATGCCGCTGGCCCTCATGTTAGGGCCGGTTACTCCGTTCTCTTTTATGACCTTTTGGCTCATAAATCCTATCCCCTTTGATCTCATTATGAAGAGACTGTTCCCGTATGTCATCGCTTTATACTCTTTTTTCACTTTTTCCTCTATTTTTGATATGGCTGCGTTTATCTTATCGGCGATCCCATCTGTGAAATCATAAAACACTCCCCCGACCCTGTTGTACATCGGCGCTAGTCTCCCCCCGCTTATCTCTTCAACTATATCCATAAGAAGCTCACGCTCTCTCAGCGCCCAGATAAAGAACGTCAAATTGCCCAAATCTTGTCCAAATGAGCCTATATAGACCAAGTGGCTCATTATTCTCTGGATCTCGGCCATCACGGCGCGTATATATTTGACCCTGTCATTTATCTCCAAGTTCATGGCCTTTTCAACCGTGCTTGCCCAGAGTATCTCCCAATTCAGTGCGCCGACATAGTCTAATTTGTCTACGATTGGAAAGTAGCTATTAAAATACCTAAGCTCAGCGATCTTTTCTTTTCCCCTATGAAGGAAACCTATCTCCACCTTCGCATTCTTCACTGTGTCGCCTTCTATGTCCGCCACCAGCTTTAACACCCCATGTGTTGCTGGATGAACGGGCCCTACGTTGAGTTCTATTCCTTTCCCTTCCATATCAAAACTTTAGATCGAGGCCAGTCCAGTTTTTTATCTCGTCTGTCACTACAAAGTCTTTCCTGAGGGGGTGGCCTGGCCAATCCTCTGGCAGCAGTATCCTCTTCAGGTTCGGATGTCCATCGAACTTTATGCCGAAGAGGTCGTAAGCTTCTCTCTCCTCCCAGTCAGCGGATGGGAAGAGATTAGTTATAGAGTCTACACTCTCCTCGTGTTTTATGAGGGTCCTTAGGATTAGGATGTCCTTGCTTTCATATTTAGAGAAAACATAGTTCAGCTCGAAATTTGGTGGCTTGTCTACGACGGTGAGCATGAAGAGAATATCAAAATTTTTCCTTATCCTCTCAACTACTTTTAGAAGCTTCTTCTTGTCGGTTAGTTCAATAGCCCCGTCATCTGCGGCCTTCGAGCTGTTTGAAAAAATCTTTAGAAGCTTGTCTGCGAACTCGTTCATACGTTTCTCCTGATAGTCTCCCCCGGTAGAATCCTTGAATTCGGGGAGATTATTATACCAGGGTTTATGCTGACGTTTACGCCTGTTTGTACACCTGCCCCAATGAAAGCGCCCAGCTTCTTTCTCCTCGAGTTTTCGAGCTTGCCTTTGACAAGTACTTTTATATCGGCTTTATCAAACCTCAAGTTAGCGGTTATCGTGCCAGCACCCAAATTGCACCCTTCATCAATCACAGAGTCACCGACATAGCTTAAGTGCGGTACCTTGGTTCCATTCATTATAACAGAGTTTTTTACTTCGCATGCATTCCCAACCTTGCAGTCGTCCCCTATAACAGTGTTCGGTCTTATGTACGCATTCGGCCCTATCTCACATCTCTCACCGATGATAACAGGGCCCTCTATGTACGTCCCACTCCTTATAACCGTGCCTTTCCCTACCACTATATTTCCCTTTATCGTCGCTTTTTCTACCTTCCCTTGATTCTTTGTTTTAATCGTTTTTATCAGCGCTTCTGTGGCGTTCAATATCTCCCAAGGGTATCCTACGTCTATCCACAGTTTTTTCATCTTGTAGACTTTCACGTTCTTGAGTTTCATCAGCGCATCAGTGAGGAAATATTCGCCGTTCTCTCTCCTCTCTACTTTATCTATCGCCTCAAATATTCCCTTAGAAAGCATATACATCCCTGCGTTTATGAACCCCCTCCCCTCCTCGGTCTTCTCTTTTATGCCTATGAGTTTATTTCCCTCGAATGAAACACTGCCGAATGGCTTCACATCCTCCTTCTCTGTAATCGCCATCACAGCGTCTGGCTTATTTCGCACGTACTCCTTTACCAGCCCCTCTATATCCTCATGGAAGAAAAGTGTGTCCCCGCTCAGTGCAAGGAAGCCATCCTCTAGGTCTCTCGCATATTTTATCGCATCTGCAGTGCCAAGGTTCTCCTTCTGCTCAATGTATCTTATCTTTAGCCCGAACTTCTTCCCGTCGCCAAAGTATTTTATTATCCCCTCTTTGCCTGATTTTACGAGGATCGTGACATCTCTGATTCCTGCAGCTTTCAGCTCCTCCAGTCCGAACTGCAGCAGGGGCTTGTTTAGTATAGGTATCATCGCCTTTGCCCTATTCACGGTGAATGGGAAAAGCCTGCTGCCGACCCCAGCAGCCATTATGAACGCCTTAACTTCTCCTGCCATACAGTAAGTCCTCCTTGGTTTTTTTCTCCTTTATCAGCCTTTGCAGAACTTTCACTGCATCAAGAAATTCTTCCGGCTTTGGTGGACACCCCGGGATGTAAACGTCGACAGGCATTATCCTGTCAATGCCATGTATAGTGTTGTAGCTGTCCCAGTAAAGTCCTCCCGATACATTGCATGCCCCGACAGCAATAACATACTTCGGCGAGGGCATCTGCTGGTAAACATTGACAAGTCTTCTCGCCATCTTTTTAGTTATCGTACCACTAACGAATATCAAATCAGCCTGTCTAGGCGAGTCACCTATGAAAAGTGTACCAAGCCTGTCCGCGTCTACCTTCGTCGCGCCAAATGTCATCATCTCTATAGCGCAGCATGAAGTTCCAAAGGTTAGGGGCCAAAGCGAATTGCTCCTACCCCAATTCAGGACGGCGTCTATGAACTTTTCAGCGTTGGTTATGATTATCTCACCTAATCCAGGGTACGAGAATTCGCTTGAAAGGTCTTCGTTGTTCATGATCCAACCCTTCTAGGTAGCAGATACCTCATGAGCAGCAGTAGGTACAGGAACCCTACACCCACAGCGATGGCAAAGTCTGCGCCTAAATTTTTCCCGTCCTGAAAAAGCGGTAGAAGGAAAGTCAAGAATGCCTCTATCAGGACGAACAATAAAATATACCTATAGTATTCGAACCCCACGACTCTCGACAGAGATATCGTCCTCTCCCCGCTTTCAACGTTCTCCTTTCCCATACCAACATTTTTCCTCTTGCCGCTTATCAGATACTCTATATAGAGCAGCAAGGAGAACACCGCTGCGCTAAGCAAAGCAAAGACCACAAGGAGCATGAACTGATTTATCTCCATTATTAAATAATGCATTGCATTATATTAATTGTTTCATAGAGTTATTTAAATGTATGGTGATATTAATTTCAAATGGATAAAGGCAAGAGTTCTTTCGATGCAGACACTTATGAGAGGTGGAGGACGATAAGGCTTGCGATAATATTTGCTTTTGTTATAGCAGTTATAGCTGTAAGTCTGGTCCTGTCCTACAATTCAAGCTTCTACTACACCGGCAGCATGATGTTTCCTTACATGATAAGCAGCGGCGGGGTATATGTCTGGAACATAGTCGGAGTGCTGTTTAGCATCCTATTCATAATATGGGTTATATCTTGGTTCTTGCACCCCTACAGTTGGTATAGTTACAGCTTCAGGAATTATCGCGCAGAGAGAATACTCAAGGAGAGGTACGCGAGAGGGGAGATAAGCTACAAAGCGTATAAAGACATGCTTGATAAAATAAGAAAGTGAGCGTCCTTCAAGACAAGAGCATGGAAATCAGCGAACTCAACACAAAAATAAATTCATGTATCCTATGTGCCCTATCTAAGGGCAGGAAGAATGCGGTGCCTGGAGAAGGGAAGGTACCAGCAGATTTGATGATACTGGGCGAGGCGCCGGGCAAATTTGAGGACATCGCAGGCAGGCCATTTATAGGCATGTCTGGGAAATTCTTGACAAAATACCTAGAGAAAGCCGGCATAAGAAGAGAGGAAGTATTCGTCACGAATGCAGTCAAATGCAGACCTCCAAACAATAGGAAGCCCAAGGCCGAGGAGATAGAGACCTGCAGGCCGTATCTGGTCTCGCAGATTTCCATAGTTAAGCCAAAGCTCATCCTTGCGCTTGGTGTGTCGGCTTCCTCATCGCTCGGGATGTCTTTCAATCATCTGTCAGAGATAAGGGGGAAAATCACGGATGTCTCGATAGGGGGCAGAAATGTAAAGGTGTATGTTACTTTTCATCCTTCATTTCCAATGAGGTTCCCAAAGGCAAGGGAAGACTTTCTAAACGACTTGGTCAAAGTGAAAGATTTTGTAATGCGCTGAAATCAGACATACATCTTGTTCAGATCCCGCAGGTAATCCTTGTCCAGCCTTGATTTTGAAAAATAATAGAAAACAGAGTGATCGCTGGACTTGTTTGGAAAATCATTGTCTTCAACATAAACGCCGTCAAAGTAATATGTCACTGATTTCTTCTTGAAGTCAAAGATGTAGATTGGCAGACCCAACTCTTTTAGTGAATCCTGCAGGGCTGAAAGTTTCAGGTTGCTAGTTATATCATTATAATCCCCCCTCTCTATCAAATAAGCAGTATTCATCGGGATGTTTGGGAGGAGGAACCCATCAGTTAGCTTGATAGACTTCGATTTGATTAGCTCAGAGACAATCGTTTCAAGGCTTTTAACTTTTTTCTTCTTTTGTTTTGCTTCGGGAGATTCGTCCTCGTCAATATCCTCTTCCGGGTAGCCCAATAAGTTAAAGGTGATGTCAGGATTAACGCTCCCCGAAAACAGGCTGTAATTATCCATACACTTGTTATATATTGGTCCTCCTACAATTTAACTCTATACTTTCCTGCTATCTCCACATCATTTGGATTAAAAACGACTATCTGTGTGTAAGTACCTACGCCTTCATCGAAGGGGGAGAATTTTGAATCTTTGCCCCCGTGGATTATGCCGTCATATCCCTTATCATATAGGAACTTAGTGAAATACTCCGGGAATGCAGAGAAGACAAAATGTCCCATGTCATCTAGTATGCTATTGCTCCACATCGCTCTGTCTGCCATCGATTTTTGTGCGTTGTCCTTTCTGACACGTTTATAATCGAGGTACATCCGGAAGTCCATCATAATATCCTTTATGTTTTCATCTTTGGTTAGATCAAGTAAATTCAGTTCCCTCTTTGTCCTCAATTCGTAGACGATAGGTTCGCCACTGTACCTCCTGCTTGCCACTTTGCCCCTTGCGTATCTGTCGACAGCGAACTTTTCTGCAGTCTCCCTGTCCTTTGCCAAGTAGACTCCAAGGCCCATGGAATTGTCATAGGCAGAGGCATTGAGCTTTTTAATGCCGTCCACGTCAGTGCCATGATACATCACGCCTTCGAAGGTCAGAGTTTTATATTTCCTTCCGTCCGTTCTCTCATCGGCCAATATATCGTTCAGCGACTCAAGTTTTTCCTTAAGTTTCTTGTTGTATTCACCTTCAACAGGTATCATCTCCCCATTTGAAAGCAAATCGTATATCTCTACCATACCAAAGTAAAACAATGAAAGTAAGTTATATAAATACTTTTACTATTTAGTAGAAGTTATAATTTCATTTATCAATACAAGCGAGAGAATGAGTCTTCCGACGTGACTTATAATTATCAACTTTCGGCCAGATATCGCTAAATCTCATTTGAAGATGTTAAGTATGTCCTGTCTAAGCCTTTCGCCCTTGGAGTTTACCCTACTCAGCTTGTCGGCGATGTCGTTCAGCCGCAGGTACTTGAACCAAGGTTCGAAGTGGTGATTTGTGGAGTGATATTCAATCGATTCGATCGGAAGGCTCTTTATTCTGTCAATAAATTCGGAGACGCTCTTGGCGGAGCCTACCTTCGTGCCATTCCTCAACTTGAATATGAATTCCTTGCCATTTTCTGCGACCCTATCCACAAAGTTTTGCATAGATTACCTCCACCCTTAATGTATTGGTATACAGCGTATGTTTATAAATTTTGTGAATTACGCTTAATCTCTTTGTCCTTGACTTCATTGAATCCTGAAAGGAGGAAGGTGTCAATGCTAGTTTATTTCTCGATTTTCATA
>JBMFTM010000005.1:0-26207 GCA_049967035.1 Candidatus Acidifodinimicrobium sp. | reverse complement strand
GGCAGGGTTGGTATTCTTAGAAGGGATTATCAACTTTTTGAGGTAGTTATGCACAGGAATAATTGAAATTAAAACGTATTAATATTACTAAAGAGTAAATATATATCATGGCAGAACAAGTTGAGAGATTATCAGCTGCGGTCGCAGTCCTACTTTTCCTACTTGTGGGAATAATGATATACCTATTCTTGATCCCGCCCTCAGCCGTGACAAGCATTGTGGGGAACTTCACAAACTTAACATATACAAATTCCAGCGCCACAGCCCCTCAGAAGGCGATTTATTATTATCCTATAACCTCTTACATCGGCGGGAATGCACAATCAGTGAATTTTACATACCCCTTTGAAGGTTTTACAGTATCATACAGCGCAGTCAATTCAAGCATCTCTGAGAAGCCATTTACATTGACTTCCTCTATCTTCGGATCATCTTCGAACAATTTGAAGTTCACGGGGAACAGCTCGGATAGATATTACTTAATTTTGAATATATCATCGGTTTCAGGCACACCCTACCTGAAACTGCAAATCAATGGGAAGTATTTCTATTCCTCCATAGCAGATAAGGGAATATTAAGGGTAGCAGTACCACCAGTAAACACCGGAGAAAATATACTATCTATCAACAATTACTTGAATGGATTTGCATTAACTCAGTCAATCTCTTTCTCGAACGTTTCTTTGGTCCAAACATCTTTTATAAATACTCAATTCTCCAAGTCAGTGGAGATACCATCCATGCTGGGCCTTGGTAACTATATCCTGCAGTTTACGCCGATTGGATACGGTAACATGTCAGTTTCAGCCAACGGCGTCGGTATATCCTATATAACAAATGGTTCAAATGTACCGATATCTTTAAGCATCCCAGAATCTGTTGTAAACTCAGGCATCCCTACCTCAAGTGGCAAGAACAATGGCATCATACCCTTAACATTTAACCTCCTATTCTCAGTGTCAGAGGGGGGCAGGTACATGGTAACTGACAATGATCTTCTATACGAGCTCCCACCCATACCGGTGAAACAGATATCAATACCCTACAGCGTGAAGGCGTCAAGTTCATCCTATATATTCTCCCTGGATGTTTCAAGCATTGTAAGGTCGGGCTACGTGAATATCACATTCTATCCATCCGGGATTTCATTATCCATCCCAGCCAGTTCCCTATCAACTGGGGAGAATATTGTTGTCGCGCCAGCGGCTTATCTAGCTGGAGATGAGGTGAATGGCGATTACACAGGAACAATAACTTTAGCTTCAGACGGATTGATAATGCCTTCTTCTTTGACGATTACTCCCTCTTCTTGAATATACATAGAAATGTATTAATCTGACGATGAATACTAGATATTATGGCTCTGAAGTTAGGGAAGGGAATCAAGCTGTTCAAAAAAAATACCCCTACTGTACCAGTTGTGGGTCCAACAACCTCAGTAAGCCACCCATATCTAGGTAGAATCAAATCAGGGTTAAGTAATAAAATGAAGCAATCTCTGCAAAAAAGGCAACAAAAGAAGCAGGCGTTTAGCCAATTATCCCCTAGCGAACAACTTAAGCAGATAGAATTGAATAAGATTAAATCCGCGACTAGGAAGAAGCGTTTGGGTTTAGGCGCGACAGTGCTGATTGGGCTTTTAGTTGTCATTGCGGGTGCTTGGTTCCTTTTAAGCGGCATTGCCTCCCATACCGGTATCTTTTCGTACCAATTAGGGAGTTTTTATGGGCCTTATATATCAAGCATAGAAAGCTACACTTCTTCTACTTTTTCAATGATATCCGGGTTCCTTTCAAATCCTCAAGGATATATAACCAACTATTTCTTTCCAAAGACCACTAGTGTACAGCCTCCAGTGACTACGTTTACATCCTTCGTAACAATTACTCCCCCACCATCGGAGCAATCCCTCTACATAACCTCCTCCTCTTCATCGAATTCACAAAATCTAGAGTTTGTAGTTGGCAATTCAGCCAATCTCCCGCTTGGGTCAACCTATCCAAATAAGCTAAATCTTGATATAGCATGCGCCAAAGGGGATAATATCTGCTCAAATCTAACCAATCTTGAATACGGTGAATCAGCAAGTCTGAATGTGGTATTCCCAGGAAGCGAAGTACAAGAGAGCGTGCCGATAGAGGTTCATTGCCCGACAGATAATCCACCATTAGCAAAACAGCTTCCAGTTCAATCAAGCGTTGAAATTACAGCCTCTGCGACAAATTATACCGCAGCGTCCCTATTGAATTTAGAGTACATTAATTCCACATTCTACGGTCAGCTATTGTACAGTTCGCAAACTTACATACCTAGTGAGGAGGCAACTGTAGTCCCCTCTCAGGGACCCTTGGAGATCATACCAAATCTAGGTGAGTCTGAGCCTGTATTAAACGATCAAAATGCGTCCATAAGCATACAGATAAATAACCTTGGAAGCGGGACTTATGTTCTGAACAATTTGACTGTCTACCTGCCCTACAAGTATTTCTTTTACAATGGAGTCTCATATGAAGGATATTCCTTCCTTTCGGTCGTTAATAAGAATAAAAATTCGTTTGATTGCTCCCTGCTTGATACCGGTCAGAACAGTCAGCTTGATGTGGTGCAGAATTTCGCGTTCCCCACCTATGGCTATATCAAATGCTGGCCAGATAATATGAAGCAGTCAAGCTTCCTTTTTGAGCTTCCAAGTTTCACCATGCCTAACCAGGCACATTTTGAGACAATACCACTGATATTTCAGACGGATTACAATTACACCCAGACAAGTTCAGTGTCATTTTATGTGATCAATGACACTACATGCAGCAGTTGAAAAATATGGAACCTAATGAATATTACCCACCAGAGAAAAAGCACAGCTCAGCGGAAGGTGTGCTGATCTTCTTTGTAGTCGTCATCGTTTTATTCCTGTCCTTGCCTTTTATAATGCCGGCCATACAGGCCGCACTCGTTCCTCATTATGGCCAGTACGTTGGAAACTCAACTCAGGGCGTAGTGATATCATCATCTAGGATACCATCATCAGTGCCTCCGAAATCCCTATTTTCTGCGGTCTTATACGTATCTAACAACTTAAACGGAAATAATGCACAGAATATCCACCTCTGCATCGATAATCTGGGGGTAATAATGAATAAGTCCCCCACATGTGTTGTTATACCTAGCCTTTTCGCAGGCGGCACATTACCTGAGGTCTTTAATCTCCTGTCCCCTCCAAATTCATTCTACGGCAATGTACCTTACACCCAAGAGGTAGGGTACTACATAGTTTATCCATACTCCTCTATAATTGCCCAACCCGTAGAATTCATCTCGCAGTCGTCAGAGCTCTCTGGGAAGTACCCGGCTATACAGGGCGCTTATAACGGGTCATCCGGCCCAGTGAGGCTATCAACTTTAAGCCAGGGACCTGTCACATACACCGATTCATCCACAGTGCAGCTATACCTATTAAACACCGGCGGAGAAGTATTGGGTAATGTAACAATATATCTGGCCTTCAATAGCTCATTGCTAGATATACCAAACAGCAATATATACAAATTAAGCTCCTCGCCTTACTGTACTCAAACGTCCCCTATCAATACACCGGGTTTGGAAACACTCTGCGTGAATGAAACGCTTGGGTTAAATGGGCTGCAATTATCCTACCCGGTCAATTTGACAAACACAGAAGCATCGAATCTTCTAGCCTCAAATCCTCCTTACGTGGAGTTTGGAGGGCAGTTTTACATTGGTGTGAGATACACATATGAAACAAATGGATTCTTCCCAATAAAGCTTCAAACTGAAACTTACAATTCACAGTGATTCTAGATCATATCATATGGTAGATGATTTTATAAAGCATGAGTTAATAGAGAGTAGGGACTATCAGAACAGCATATTTGAATCAGCAAAGGACAAAAATACACTTGTGGTCCTACCAACTGGGCTTGGGAAGACAATAATAAGCATAATGGTTGTAAATTACCGTCTTTCGAAGTACGAAGGCTCAAAAGCATTGATTCTTGCCCCTACAAAGCCTCTGATAGAACAACATTATAGGACCTTCTCAAGGCTGACAAGGTTTTCACTAGGCATAGCTAGCGGAGAGATCCCTCCGGATAGAAGAAAGCAGGAATATGACGCGCACCAAGTGATATTCGCCACGCCTCAGACTATAGAAAATGACATTTCGACTTCTAATATTGATCTGAGCAGCTTCAGCGTGTTAGTTGTCGACGAAGCGCATCATTCGATAGGAAATTATTCTTATGTTAATGTAGCAAAGGCTTTTTACAAATCCTCAAAGTTTCCCAGCCTTCTTGCGCTAACTGCCTCTCCTGCCTCAGATATGGCAAAGATCAAGGCCATATGCAAAAATCTGGGCATATCGAACATAGAGATGAAGAGTGAAATAGATGAAGACGTTTCAAAATACGTTAAGTCCAAATTAATTGAGGAGATAAAGGTAACGCTCCCGCCGGAGATTCTGGATCTTCTTGTCAAGGTAAAGGGCCTAATAGACCAAAACATCTCAGATCTGAAAGAAGTTGGGATAATGAAGGACGTATCGGCAAGTAAGATAAACAGGAGGCTAATACTTCAATTGCAAAGCGAATTCAGGAAAAAGATGGCCTCAGGTGATAGGAAATTCTATGTCATAAGAGGGGTTATAATAACCTCTAAGATATTGAAGCTGTATCATGCTTACGATCTTCTTGCAATCGAGAGTTTGGAGGCATTTAGGAATTTTATGCAAAAGATAGTCATTGGAAAGGCCAAATCCGACAAGGAGATAGCTAAGCTTGAAGAGACGAAATACATCATTGAAATGGCTGGCCATCTGCTTGAAAGAGGCATAGAAACGCCAAAGCTTGCGGAAGTTGAGCGTATATTGAAGGAGAAGATGGATAAGAGCAAGAGGTGCATAGTTTTCACGCAATACAGGGACACGGTAGACATAATATTCAAACATCTTAAGCATATCGAGGGTATTTCACCTGTAAGATTTATAGGCCAGGGGAATGGGGGTTTGTCACAGAAGGAGCAAGTAGAGATAATCAGAGATTTTGAGTCTGGGGTTTACAACGTGCTCATTGCTACAAGTGTGGCTGAGGAAGGAATCTCAATCAAAGACGTAGACGTAGCAATTTTCTATGAAGCCGTCCCAAGTGCCATAAGATCAATTCAAAGAAGAGGGCGAGTTGGGAGGTTCAATGTCGGCACAGTATATATGCTTATAACAGCAGGCACAAATGATGAGGGTTATTATTGGGTCTCAAAAAGAAGAGAGAAGGCAATGAGAAAGCTAGTTGAGGGATTAAAGAAAGACAAGAACATGATAATTAATGATGGGACTTTGAACCCGTTCACTTAAGTTCAAATGGGGCGAATTTAGGTATATCATTGAGTAGTCTGAACCTTTTCTTGAACTCTTCGTATATCGCTTCAGTGTCATTTATGGAAACTGAAAGCCCTACCTTGATTGCGTCTTTCATGTTAATCATGCTCGACAATCTATTGTTTACCTGTATCTCATAAAGCTCTGGGTCAAAAGATAGCCCATGTGATTTTGATTGATTCAGACTCTTCCCTATGCCAACGATTGACAAGATGTCCTCCTTGAAGGAGTTATATATATCAACCAATGCAAGGCTTTCTGCAGGCTTTATTTTTTTCTCTTCTCTTGCTTTTTTTGCTTCGTCTAAGTAATGCGTCAATTCGGTTTGTATTGCATTGAGTGATGTGACAGACATGCTTTCCACCCCTTCGAAAACAGTTTTGTCTATAAGCGCAACCGAGGCTTTCTTGAAAAGATACCACTCCTCCAATGTAAAGCAGTAAGGGTTCAGCTTGATATCTAGCGCCCCCTCATACTGTGGCGGCACCTGTGGCATGTCCTTTGGAAACATCTGTTTTTCCTTGAACAAGAAATCCATCTCTATCCCTGCTATCACTTTGGGGCCGTACTTTTTTATTGCCTGTCTTATAAACGCTGCTTCAGATTCTTTTGGCCCCCTGTTTATCGGCAGAGGATTTATAGTTTTCTGCTGAGCGCTTGCAGGCACCATAATCTTTTTGCTTCCTCCGAAAAGATTTCTCCATTCTACATTGTAATTGCCCAGATACACTTCCTTGTAGCCGATGACATCAACTGTAAATAGAGCATACTCGGAGAAATCAAGCATGCCGGTTTGTTTCTGGAACTCAGCGCCTTTGGACACCCCCTTCATGCTCATCCTCTTCAATATAACAAGGTTCTGGTACGCAGATTTCTTGTAGAACTCAAAAGACGCTGCTTGGCTCTCCAGATACTGCAGCAATAGGTTTCTACGAGTCTTAAGGTCAGTTTCATTCATCTTTTTCCAGTCATCATACTCTAGTCTTCTGTTTCTCAAGATATTCTTGTACATCTCGTTTCTATTCAGCTTCTCAACGTCGTCTAGACTGTTTATTGCATAGAAGACAGACACTATATCCAGGTATCCAGGACCGGCGGGATTCTGATTGGCAGATCTAGATAGAGACAGCAAACTTGCTCCCCCCTTCCTTGCGTCTACATTGTCTATAAATATCCTCTTCAGTTCCTGCTCCGCAGCTTGGGCGACATTTTTGTCTTGAGATCTGCTCTTGTAATAGAATTCAAGGTTCCTGTCAATCTCCTTAAGTTCATATATTATGTTTATTATCGATTTAAGAACCTGGTTAACAGCCCCAAGTATCTGCATCACCCTATCTTCAAGGTTCTTCCTTCTTTCCAAGAAGATGTTCAAAATATTTGAAAAAGCTGAAGGTTCAACCGTTTCAAGTTCCTTTAGTCTTTTGTAGCCAAGTTTACCAAACTCTTGTGAAATCATCAAATATTCGGAGTTCACCTGATATTTCTTATTGATATCGACTGAAACAAAGTATCCGCCAGGGTTACCTATAATGCCTATATCCGGCAGCCTTTTCTTGGTGGCGTAGATTAGATTTTTTGGGTTAATGTCTCCCATATAATGGGAATTAAGACCTGATGCTCTGCCTTTCAGCTCGCTTATGAAGCTGGAGATCTCCCCAACGTTCATTTTAGAAAAGTCTACATTCAAATTCATACGCCCTTATAAGAATATATATGAGTTTGAAGCTATAAATATTATGTATATTCTTATCAGGTGTGAGTGGGAAAACACACGATTTGAATCATGGGGTGAAAGCGAACAAAAAAAGAAAACACATAAATAAGTAAAAGGTGTAAAGCAACAATATGCTAACTGCATACAATTTTCATTTGTATCGTGATGGAAACCTTGAATATCAGAGAATGGAAAAGAATCACTACCTGGCTAAGTCAATAAGCAATGCCGCCTGGAGTAGTTATAAGAATAAATATCAGTAATTGGTAAGTTTTGTCATAAGAATGTTTGGAATGGAGGAAACATGCATCAAATTGAGAACGTGAACCCTGCAGATAACGCTTTGAACAAACTCTTCTCATCGATAGAGCTTCTGTCTTCAAAGATAGACGAGCTGAATGAAAGGGTGGACTATCTAAGTTCATTCATAGGGCTGCAGTCAAATGATGAGGATAAATCTACGGTGGAACCGCCAGGTCAGCTCGCTGGAATATCTTTCGATATAATAAACCAGCTTTTTGATCAGAAGGATGCAAATGCGCTTAGGGCTTACTTTCTCAGAATACTGGCGATGTTTCATAGGTACATAAAGTCAATAGTTCTATTCGGAAGCGCAAAGACAAAGAATAATCTGTCGCCGAAATCGGATATAGATGTCGCCTTCATAGTCGATGACACAGACATAAGAAAGTTCACTTTAAAGGAACTCAAGGACAGATTGTTCATAAAGATGGCTGAGATAGCAAAAGACTTCTCAGACAAGATCCATTCACAGGCCTATCCATTGAGCGAATTTTGGATGTCGATAGTCAAGCCGAATCCAGTTATATTGACCATCCTTAAGGATGGAGTTGCTGTGTATGACACTGGTTTCTTTGTGCCTTTGCAGATGCTTTACAAGAGTGGGAATATCCTGCCAACCAAGGAATCCATCGATTCCAATATAGTGACAGCAGAAGAGCTCCTTAACTGGGCTGACGATACACTGTCAAGGAAGCTTAGCAGTGATCTTTTCAATGCAGTTGTCTCTGCCGGTCAGTCCATACTGATGGAGTTAGGCTATCTGCCGCCAACTCCTAAGGAAGTGAGCAAGGAACTGGAAGCGATAGCCGTAGAAAAGGAGCATCTATTGTCCAAGGAGGATGTTGATGCTGTGGCGGACATAGTTAAATGGTTTAAAGACATAGATCATGGTGAGATAAAGTCAATCACTGGTGAGGAGTACTCAAAGAAATACAACGAGGCAAAGAAGGTGGTAGATAAGATACTTAAGGAGATAGAGAAACTGAGGGAGAAGAAAGGCATGCCGAAGCCGATGGTGGACGAGGCATCCTTCAAAAAGCAGGAGGAGGGGAAGGATTACATCCCCAAGGGTAAAGTATGAAAATATTGTCTTACAGGCGCGGGAGAAAAACCCAGACTCAGAACCAAGCGATTATAAAGCTTGACAAGGCTGAAACGAGAGCAGAAGCCAGCAAATACATAGGCAAGCGTGTGGAGGTCAGCTTCTCGAAAACAAGCATACGAGGCACAATAACAAGGGTCCATGGGAATAAAGGCGAGGTGGTCGCTAGGTTTAATAGGGGCCTACCTGGCCAGATTAAAAACAAGGATGTAAAGTTTGTGGAGTGAATTTTCACTCTTCTATCTTGAACCTTTCCTTTAATCTCAGTGCGGTGTAAAGCTCCTTGTATCTGTTCCTTATTGTGACTTCGGTTATTCCAGCTGCCTTTGCCGCGTCTCTCTGTGTTTTCTTCTCTTTATTGATTAGTGTTGCTATGTATAAGACCGCAGCCGCTATCCCCATCGGCCCCTTGCCACTTATCAAACCCTTATCCTCAGCTTCATCAAGGAGCTTTATCGCATCGTTTATCGTTTTATTGGAGACATTTAGAACGGCTGCAAATTTATAGACATAATCCTTCGGCGAAGTTGGCAATATCTTTATTCCAAGCTCCCTGCACAGCAGCCTGTAAGCTTTGCCTATTTCCTTCTTTTCGATCCCGAATGCTTCCGAGATCTCGTCTAAAGTTATAGGCTTTCTGTTTTTCCTCGCGGCGGCGTATAGGGCGCCTGCCACTACGCTATCCATTGATCTGCCTCTAACTAGTCTCCTGTTTATCGCTTCCCTGTACATCTTCGCTGCTTCTTCCTGTATTATATTTGATACATGGAACTGGTTGCTCACGTGTCTAAGCTCTGTAAGCGCAAATTTCAAGTTTCTTTCAAACGCAGTTGAAATCCTCGGCTGCCATTTCCTAAGTTTATAGAAAGTTCTTCTGTTTGAATTTGATAGTTTTATAGATTCACTTGCTTTTCCTATAACAGTGCTTGTGCCTTTATCATACTTTGTATAGCTGAGTGGGAGGCCCATTCTGCCCTTTTCTTCTCCGCCTTTTTCCTCTTCAAATGCCCTCCATTCCCTTCCATAGTCTATCGAATCGGGCTCTATGACATAACCGCATTTTTGGCAGATTAACTCATTTGTGGTCTTGTCATACCTTAAATCTTTACTGCCGCAGTGTGGGCATTTCTTCACGTTCGTTTCGCTAGATATTACCATAAGGTTTAAATATAAATGATTAAATTCATATTTAAAGCTTTCTATTCTGAGGGAATCTGCAGATAACCTTCTCTTGTAATAGTTAAGTTTATATTGATGTTCCTTTCTGAATATTATTATCATTATGTTCGAAACCATAGAAAAGCTGGTAGATGAAGGCTTGATAACCAATGCGGATAAGTATATACTCCAAAAGAAATTAGATGACCCTAAATATAGAATAAAGCAAATATATGAGAATTTTCTTTGGGATTCCTTGAAAGGTAAGTATGAGATTCTGATGCTTCCTTCTGATTCAGAGGCTGTTGATAGGGCCGAACGCAGTTTGGACAAAATACTAGATATAAGCCTTTTGAGCCCAGAAGAGGAGATCAAGCTAGACGGAGCTTATAGGATAATAGGCGAGCTATATGTTCCAGGGGTTAGTGGAGATGGTCACAGGCCGACCATGGATACATTCACGCTTAAAGCAAAGGGTTCTACATTAGACTTAAGTAGATATGAGCTAAGTGAAAGCGTAATAGCCAGAAGCTTTTACTGGCGCTATGATCCTTATTTCAATCAAAGGTCTATAGGTATAAAGCTGGTGGGAGAGGATGAGGTGATTCTTACTTTAAGGCAAACTTTCAGTGGGGATAAATTGAATAACAAGAGATTGTATAGGTACAACTTCGATAAAGGAGAGAACGAGCTTATAGATACAGATGATAATATGAGATTGGTGACTTTTCTACAGGTTTTAAAAGAATATCATGACAAGCGTTTATTGGAGGGAGAACCTAAAATTGAAGAGCACAAGAAGAAGGTGTCTCAACCTTTTGACGGCATGTATATTTAGCTATTTTCTGAAGAAAAATATAATATCATTCTGAGCATCTTCAATTGCCATTGGTTTAAGGTAGGATAAATCTATCTGGGATGCTTTCAGCACCGAAATGATTACTTCTCCTCCTTCTTTGCAGTATTCAAAGGCTTTTTCTAGACATATCTCCCTAGTTTCTTTGTTCAGGTCTTGAAGTGTTGTCAGGCATATTACAAGATCAAATCTCTCATTTAGGTTTACTTCTTCCACTCTGCTTCGTATTAGATTAACATTTTTTAGGTCTTTCTTGATTATCTCATCAGAAAGACTTGAGGGTTCAATAGCTATCACTTTCTTGTCTTTCAAGAATTCCTCAAATATCCCAGTGCCGGCGCCTATGTCTAACACGGTCCCTATTTTATCGACATCAAGATGTTTAAGAATAAATTTTATCTTTCTTATCTGCTCATCTCTGTACAGTTTTTCATAGCTGCCACTTATTGCATTATAGTAATCAACTGCGTCTTCCATCCATCAAAATGACTGCGCAAAGTAAGCGTTAAATCTTGCTTTTTCGCCGCAGTATATGCACTTGTCCGATATCAGCTCCTCCTTATCAGCAGGTATGAACCTGGAGCTGGCGCTAGTTTCCTCTTCTATCTTGTCCTCGCATTTTTCGCTCCCGCACCAGGCGGCTTTAAGTATGTATTTTCTCTCTTTCAACCCGGTTATGAATTCATCTTTGTTATCGGTGATCTTGATATTTGACATCGTCTTCTTTCTCTGCTCATTAAGCATCTTTGATTGAATCGAATTAAGTTTTTCGACTATTGAGTCGAGCTTGTCCAACTTTATCACTCCTTTCTCTCCATCAAACCTTACTTTATAAGTCAGCTCTCCGTTCAGCAGTTCTTTTTCCCCGACTTCAAGTCGCATGGGAACTCCTTTTAATTCATACTCATTGAATTTCCACCCTGGAGAGGAGTCTTTATCGTCATCAAGTTTTACTCTAATGCCTAGCTTCAAAAGCTCGTCTCTAATCCTTTTTGACTCACTTAAAATCTTTTCATCCCCCTTGCTTCCGAGTATCGGTATAATGATAATTTGTATAGGTGCAATTCTAGGCGGCAGAACAAGCCCCTTGTCATCTCCAAATTCTAGCACCATCACTCCTATAGTTCTTGTGCTTATACCCCATGACGTCTGGTGCACATATTCCCATTCATTTTTCTCATTCAGGAACTTTATTTCAAATGGCTTAGAGAAGTTTGTTCCAAGGACATGAGAGGTAGCGGCCTGAGATGCGTAGTTGCCGGGCAAAAACACCTCTAAAGTGTAACTTTTGTCAGCGCCGGCAAACTTTTCTCTTTCGCTTTTAAGGCCGATGAAAGCTGGCACTGCCATGATCTCTTCCATGAACTCCTTGTAAATCTTTACGATTTTTAGTGCATTCCCCTCTGCTTCCTCCTCTGTGCGGAAGGCGCAGTGCCCCTCCTGCCATAGGAACTCTCTGCCTCTCAGGAAGAAACGGGTCTCTTTTGTCTCCCACCTAACTATATTCACCCATTGATTCAGCAGCATCGGCAGGTCTCTGTAGCTTTTTATCCAGTTTGACAGGCTATCATATATTATAGTCTCTGATGTGGGTCTTATTGCTAATCTCTCGTCTAGCTTCTTGTCACCGCCCATTGTGACCCAAGCTGCTTCCACACTGAAATGCTCTATATGTTTTTCCTCTTTTGCAAGTAGATGTTCTGGTATAAGTGATGGGAAGTAGACATTCTCTACTCCTAATTCTTTGAATTTTTTGTCTAGGTATTTCTGGCTTATCTCCCACATCATATATCCATATGGCATGTAAACTGAGAAGCCCTTGACACTTGAGAAGTCTACAACCTTTGCTTTTAGTAGGATCTCATTGAACCAGCCTATCACATCTTTTTCCTTTTTATTCTTTATACTATCTGCCATAAACTATCTTCTCTTTTGCCTTGGGACATCCTCCCATGAATGAATTCGTGGGCTTCCAGCTCCTGTTGGAGTCTTTAGATTCTTTCTTCTTCAATTCTTCTATGAATTTAGCAGTGTCATAGTAGTTCAATCCTCTCTTTGCTTTATCATTATTATGCTCTCTATAGTATTTTTCCCTTAATTCTAATGCTTTGTTCCAAACAACTCTGTTGCAGCCGAAGTATCTGGAGAATATTTCCTGTTGCTTATTATCTGGATATAACCTAAACTTGTATGTCGTTATCATGCTGTTATTTTACCTCTTTTACTATTTATGTTTTCTTTTTTTGTTCGCTTTCATCCCATGATTCAAATCGTGGGTTTTCCCGCTCGCACCTGATAAATAATTACATCCATTCAAAATTATCACCTCCAAATTATCAATACCGTCTATCCGGTAGTTTTCCTCCTACTAACAATATCTATAAATTTGATTGTATATGTATAAGCCTTGGATGGGGATTGAACCCATGACTTCCTGCTTACGAAGCAGGCGCTCTACCACTGAGCTACCAAGGCTCTCTATACTTCCGTGCCTTTTTTGAACTCAGGTTCGCTCTTCTCATAGTCTTTAAGTCTGCCGTCAGATAAATGCTTCGTAGGATCGAATGTCTTCCCGCAGAACATACATTTTACCCTAGTTTTTGATGAGGTTCTTTGCTTTCTTCCACAGTATGGACAAATCGTTATATAGGTTTGCATTTTTACTCCCTTTTTTCAGCTAAAGGTGAAGCAATTACTTTCCAAATGCTTTACTTCATTAGCTCCTTTGCGAAATTAATAAAAGCAGAAGACGCAACGTCTCTGCTGTTTCCTGCGACGATCGGAATCCCTGTTTTGAGTGCTTCCTGCATCTTTTTACTCTCGGGGATCTCTATTACTCTCTTGAATCCGCTTTTCTGCTTTATTTCCTGTAAATTCATATTGTCTTTTGATCTTCTGTCATATATATTTACAACCAAATACATATCATTTATGCCTAGTTTACGCAGGTCCTCCCTGAGCTTCTTTGCTTCTATAATAGACACAATATCGGGAGTGGTTACTACAACCACCTTAGCGTATGGTATTAACTTTGTAAAATCAAGATCTTGGGAGGGTCTTGTATCGACGATTACAAAGTCATAGTTCCTTATTAGCTTGGAGAGATGATAAGGCAAATTAAGTATTTTGTACTCTGCGTTTGAATCTCCTATCCGCTTGAATACTCGAGATGGTATTAAATCAAGCCCATATCTCTCATTTTTGTATATAGCATCCTCTACCTTTACCATATTATTTAGTACATCTTGGAGTGCATTTGAAAATTCATCGAAGCCGTAGTGTATAGCGACATGCGGCGTTGCCAAGTTAGCATCCACTATTAAGACTCTTTTCCCAAGCATCGAAAGCGCAAGCGCAAGATTTACCGAGACAGTTGTCTTTCCAACTCCTCCTTTATAGCTTGTTACAAATATAACCCTCTGTTCCATCAAGACTTCGGTGCTTTATACACTCCTCTATAATCATTGTTTCCTTTTAATCTTTTGTGTTCGAACTATCCATCGAGTATCCATTAGATTTCATATTTATAAATTTGCACTTCCCTAGTATTGTTATCTCATGGACAGCAAAGGCGCAGTTGAATGGAGAATTGTATGGCTGATAATTGTTATAATTTCATTGGTAGTTATGATTTACATCGTCTATAATATGTACTACGCCTCCTCTAGCAATCCGTCTCTCTTTTCGTATTTTTCAGGTTTATTTGGAGGTAGGTGATGTCGCAGGGTATTTGGTTGGTATTAGTTGAAATAATAGTGCCGATAATAGCTGGGGCGGTAATAATCCTCGAGTTCGTAGTTGTTCCTCTAATCTCCTCTATAGGCGCAATGAATTTTGGTTTTAGTTGCCTGTTCTCTTTCTATGAATTTGGGCTTGTGAACAACGTATTAAACCCTGCCTCAGTGTTGGCCCATTATCTCATAGGTACGCAGGTTATGTCACCGATTCCGGTCTCCTCTGTGCAATCCTCATGCCTGCAGCAGAGCAATATAAACGTCAATACTGTGAGCGATTTGGGCACACAGGTTTACTCTAAAGCCTCTTCCTGCTTCGGTCTCCTCTCTGGGAACGATTATTCAACCGGGCAAAGCTTACTGAAATCTAAGGGTGAGAACTTCGTTTTTAGTTGCTATTACGGCAAAATATTAACCTCCAATAGTAATGGGGTCATATCGAATTTCAGTGCGATGATAAATTATATAGATCAGAACTATTATAACCCTCAAGATACCCTTCAGATAGCTATAATAACAAACGGAAGTGATAATACAGCTGCCTTTCCACAACTCGATCAGAACATAACAAATGACTCATCCTACTCAATAGCGATGTTTGGGTATCCCGGATCAGCCCTCCCCGGTAGCTGCTATTCCGACTTCAGCAGTAGGTGCAGCTATGTTTCTGGTTTTGATCAACCATCCATATCTAGCTCTTTATGCGGTGCTCCGTTCAAAAATAACACGAAGGTCGTAAATTCCCTGACAACTTCCCAGTTAAATTTGAACAGTAACCCACCAAGTCAAGCATGTTCCGGTAATTATACGGTTAGCTTCTGTGGTCATCTTCTAAACGCTATGGTGCTATCGCAGGATAGGGTTTTTGTTTGCATCACTATCAGGTAGACTTAATAGCCGTTTTGTATAAGCCTTAAATTTGTGGAAGTCTTAGAAAATTGGTAGGAAAGCTATGGCTGAGACTGCTGGTGAAATGTTTGTAATAATGATAGTTGTAATCATCGGCGTAGTCTTTATATTTTATATTTTTGGCCAATTTTTGCTGCTTGGCTTTAATTTTTCATCTTCATCTCTGTGTTATGTAAGCTCAAACATAAGAAATTTCTTCTACAATGATCTTTGCTTGACCCAGTTCTTCTGCATTTCATCTTTTTTGTCTGCTATACACCTAACGCCACCAATGCTGGGTTGCTCAACTTTGGTCAGCACTTATTCTGGAAATTACCCTGTCTCCTCTGTGTTCACTGGGATAGCTAGCACTTTATCCACATGCTTCTACCAGTATGGAGCTTTCAATCATCTTACAGTTTTTAGATATAATCCTCAGTTGTGTGGCGTGTCAAACATCAACATTAACCAGAACTTCAGCCTTTACAATTTTACAGAGTTTTTAAATAATACCAAGTATACCAGCGAAAAGAGTTGCATGGGCTACACTGCTTCTCAAGCTTGCCCACATGCCGCTGAAGGATTCTCTTGTGATTCACAGGCCCCCACTACATGCATAAAGACTGAGACAAATTTCTTTACGTGTAGTGTAAATGGATCAAATTATGTGCCTACTTATCCGAACTATAACCTTATTACGGTCCCGCTTAACGCAACTAAAGGCACTTTAGCGGCGGATAATAATGCATCTTTGGATCTTTGTGTTGGGTCACAGGGGTGTGCCTTTGATAGATATATCGGTTCGAATGGCTTATGCGTAAATGCGACTGGATACTCCAGTCCTTGTACTCAGGCTTACACCAATTTTTGTAATGCCTCAAAGAATTCCTGTTCCATGGATTATGATGCAGTCACCGGCTCGCTTGTGCCGCCTCCAAGCTGCACATTGAGCGAACCGGTCTTCAGCAATGCAACAACAAACGTCAGCTACTTCGATTATTTCCAGCCGGGGGTGGATCTGTTTTTCAGTTACTGGAACAAGAGTGGGGGCAAGAAAGCAGTGGCTATCAACCCATTCAATAAATCAGTTGATTTGCAGAAGTCTACGCTATATATGGTCTACCTTAATTCTATGACCAACACTAGGTTCCCACCTGTTGAACTAAATCTGCCTAGTGAATGTGTCCCCGAGACTTTTATAAATAACTATCCACTTAACTGTTACACATATTGTGCTAGGGCTACGGCTATCTATGGTTCACTGTTTGTCGGCACAGCAGAAGCTAATCCAGGACCGATGGTGATAGGCGGCGCATTTGCGGCAGGGGCTCTCACTTCTGTTACATTTAGTTATGCTAAACAGTATAACCTTATCGCTTCAAGCATCGGGCAGGCTGGCCTGGAGGAAGCCGGGGCTCTATACACGCTCAGCGGTCTGCCAAACTGTGTATCATGCATTATTCAAACTTTTACTAGTCCAGTCGATACAACATTTCATGGAGATAATCTTCTTGGGAGGAATATTCTTTACGTATGCGCAGTCACATAATCGGTAATAGAAAAGGTGCGACAATTGTAGAAACCATAATGGTTTTGGTGATACTTGTTATATTTGCGGTTGTATCTGTGTTGATAATAAGGAGCGGCTTCCTGTCATCTCTGCTGACTAGTAGTAAGTTGAATCTAGGAAACTCCACAGTTCAGTGCTCTATAACCGCAAAAGAAATCTCCGCCTCTGCTAATTCATGTACCTATGATCTCACTGCTTCGCAGGGAACATCTGGTGTTGTTTATTATCTGTTCGGCCAAGGAAAGGAGCAGTGTTCTTATTTGGCTGGCAGTACTGATTGTTTTAAGGAGGTTGTCGTCTCTAATTATGCAGTTTTCAAGTGCAACACATCCGGTGAGTCTCCAGGAGGTAGGTTGGTTACAAGCCCAGGGGGCGAATACAGCGTAAATGTCACATGCAATGGTTGATTTCGAGGGATATAAATAAATCAAAAGCCTATTAAATCTAAATATGATAGATGAAAAGGGACAGGTACCAGTCACAGAGGTTATCGCCGTTGTAATAGCGGTAGTCGTATTGCTCACTATAGTGGTGCTTTTGGTATACTTTGGGCATTCCTCATCCACTTTGATGTCTGACTTTTGGAATGCGATATCTTTCAGCTGGTTGTTTGGGCATGTATAAAAAAGGAGCTGTAGAGGGAGCGGTAATAATATACGTCGTGATTATCGTAGTCATGATAATAATAATCATCTTCTTTATGCAAGTGTTCACTCCATATAAGATAACAAATCTACTGAATGTATTTATGAATTCAAGCTCTAGTGTAAATTATGGTCGTTTCATCTAAAAAAGGGGTTGCGGATTACATATTGATGATAATAGTGGTAGTTGTGATAATGCTCGTAATCTTGATAGTATACCTTATGCTTTTCTCGCCAAATCTGTGGAAAAGTTTATTACCGGGGGTGCCTACTTTGCCTGCGCATCTGTAATTATATGGTAAATAAAAAAGGGGTTATAGAAGCGACTCTTCTTTACATAGTTGCCCTTGTTCTTGGAATTATAATAATAATTGCTTACATAATATTTGTGGGTCCAAGCCATTTCCTCTCAAGTATATACTCATTCTTCTCTAGTGAGATTGGAGCGCTGTTTGGCGGGTTAAAGGCATTTTGAGCGCAATACTGCAAATCAGCATGCTTTTAATTTGTCCGGTGAGAATTCTTCTTTCTTAGTGAGATCGCAGGCTGTAATGAGGACATTATAAAAATGTAAGCAGGAAAAACACTTAATTTGAATCAAGGGATGAAAGCATAAATATCAAGGAGGATAAAATAACAATAATATGTTAACCGTCTATAAATCTAGATTGTATCCACATGTACAGCAGACAGATCTGTCGCAAATCGTGGTGTTGAAGCACGGAGACACCGCGCAAAGGCTTGAGGTGACTCATGTGACAAGGCAGATAATAACCATATGATAACCTATAGTGAGTTCATAAGAATATTGAGAGATGAATCAAATAGCCGTTCTCTGACCAGTCTAACCGACAGTAAGATAGTTGACATGATAGAGTACATGTCGCTTACAAAGCGCTCCTTAGAAGAAGCAAAGAAAGCTGGTGACACTGAGAGGATAGCAGACTTATCCAGGCAGATAGATAATGTGCTTAGTACTATCGATAAGATAGTTGATATAAGGTTGAAGAAGATATATCAACTTTCTCTGCTTAAGAGTGTAGACCAGGGTACGAAGGATCTGCTCAGCTCAAAGGAGATAGTTATACTAGACAAATTGACCTCAATTATATCAGAGTACAAATCTTCTTTTATACGCCAGATAAAAGATGCTGAACCAGCGAAGGAAGAAAAGAAGGTTTTAGAGAGTGAAAAAAGCGATGGGGATAAGGTTGTCATAAAAATAATGTCCGATATCCCCCAGTTCATATGGAAAAATAATAAAACATACGGCCCATTCTCGTTTCCAAATGTTGTAGAGATTGAAAAAGAAGTTGCGGATATATTGATAAAAAGCGGGAAGGCGGTACTGGCCTAGTTAAATTTTATATTTAGAAAGCTTTTTATATTAAGACAGACACTAATTTGTTATGAGCACAAACAAAGGTTCTTCAGGTGGGGCTGTAGTGGCGGTTCTGCTGATTTTAGTCCTTATAGTTGTGTTCCTATTCTATTCAGGATATATACATCTTCCAACAGGTTCCTCAACTAGTAAAAGTACCCCAACTTCAGTCACTAGCTACTCTTTTTCTTCATCGATTAGTCCATCATCAAGTCTTAATCCAGGTCAGTCAGGTCAGGTTATAGTTACCTATGGAAACGTTTTTGCTGAGCCTATATTGACAAATGTTTCTTTCAGTGTTAACCAACCTGCCTTTATAACTGAGACACCGCCATATCAGGTCTTTACGATGCCCTCTTCCATGGCAGCTACAGCTAGTGTAACATTTAGTGTGGCATGTAGTAATAGCATAACCACCCCAATTACATCTACGTCAGTCTTCACAGTGTCATCAAGCGGCTTAAAGCAAGATACTAACACGTCAATAATAGTATATCCCTACACTACTCCCTCATCTTTAATTCCCAGCCCCGTTTATAGCTCTTCATCCGGCTTTCTATCTATTGCCGCTTCACCTTTAAGTTTAGAGACGAATGATCAATCTGCGAACAAACAGACCTCAAATTCGAGTATGGATATAATAATAACTCCAGATATATACTCAGGTAATGTTTATACTCAAATTTTGCCTTCCGGGGCAAATGGTGAGATATCCTCTGTAACCGTCACCATTGATAATTCAAGTGGAGCGATAGCAAGTGCATTTATTTATTACGCTGGCAAGGCTTACTACCCCGCGGTCTCTGGGAGCTTACTAACAATAACGATACCAAACGTGCAGCTTAGTTTGATACCAGGGGGCTTACCTCTTACGGTTTCAGCCTTTAATTCTGTTACACATGCCAGCCAGAATCTTGTCGGGATAGCTGTAAACTACAATTATCTTTATTCTACGCCTGGTCCGACTATAACTTGCAATTCTTGAGAAATTGTAAATGAAGTGTTGATTCTCTAAGGGCCTTAATCGATGGTGGAAAGTCTTTTTTCAATAAAACTACACTTGTGTCTTCAGTTCGTAATGGTTAAATAAACCGTATTTCTTAATTATGATATGATAAGAGAGCGTAAGGCTCAAGCAGCTGTTGGAGTTTTGGTGCTCCTTTTAATAATTGTTGGTGGGTTTATACTTGTATATATCTACCACCCATCGCTATTGAACAGTCTAGGGATAGGTAGATCTACAAATATCAGTAGTGTAGTTTACTATGATCCAATCACTTTCTCAGCGGCTCTTCAAAATCCCACATCGCCAATCTATACCAATTCGCAGTTCAACGTGATAATAACTTTAGTAAACCACGCTAGTCAGCCTATAACTGTAAGCGTATCACCAGCGGGATGCCCTTTCATAAACCCTTCTGAGAATAATGTTATAACATTGGGAGGTGGTGAAGTCACAAGTTTTTCTGATAGTTTCTCAGCTTCAAAAGCACAGGATTGCACAATGCTTTTCACAGCCTGTTTCAACTACGAATCCGACTACCAATACTTCTTTTCGTTTGAGAATCAAGATTACAATGGGCTCGTTCCAATTGTCTCCCCGGTACAATCTATCTCACCTTTCAATATATCTATATCCAATATAAAGCAGGTTATACCTACACCACCAACTCCAAGCAATGAAACTTATACATTAATACTAAATCCAGCAACAACAGATGGGTACGTTAACAATGGTGTTCTAAAATGGCTTAGTATATCTTCTACATCTGAAATATATGTTGCATCGCAGCCTGCGCTAAATTCCCAGCATACAGTCATAAACATAACATCTTCTTCTCCAAGTTTGGATTTACTGAGTGGCGGTGCCCTCCAATTGCCTTTTATCTTGACAGGTCAGCCGGTAATTGGGAAAGGATATTCAAGCTTGCAGAATATAAACATAACAGCAGGATACACATACTGCCTGCAGTCAAGCTACATCCCAATATCTATAACGTGAAGGATTCTATTGGAGCAGAATACTCATATTCTCCCCTTCGACTTCGCTTATTTCCCCAGGTATTATCAGCGATATTGGTGGTTCGAGGTTTTTCTTTAGGTTTGTAAATAAGCTTACAGTCTGGTCTTCGCTTCCAGCTTTTGATAGAACTATAATCTTGTCTTCCTCAATAATATCCCCTCCCAGGTCTTCTAATATTTCTACAGCTTCTTTCTCGCTTACGAAGGCCTCCTTGCCTTGAGTCTCTAGCAAGACTAAAGTATGCAGCCCGTTTAACTTGTTCTTTCTTATCACATCTATAAAGCTCGTTATATGGAATTTCCTGGAATTAAGCGGTATACTTGTCACGGCCCCAAACTTATACAGTGATAGGCCTGTTTCTCCAAGTGCAGAGAAGATGCTTGATGCATGGATCACCTTAAATTTAATGCCTTGTTTTTTTGCTTCAGAGAGTAGAGATACGTGAGTTGTTGCAGCCAGGGGATCGCCCGGTATTAGAAGTGCGATGTTCTTCTCTTTTCCGAGCTTTATTGGTTCTTCGCTCTCAAAGAATTCCCTCCCTTTGATCGTAATCTTCTTTTTTAATTTTTCTTCTAATTCTTTTAGATAGGATATATCATTTAGATTAGTGTATCTATCCAAAAATATCTCGTCGCAGTCTCTTAGACAGTCAAGCGACCTCAACGGCATGTCGCTTAAATAATATAAACCAGTTCCTATTACATATATCATATGGTATACTCTCCCTTGCTAATCATAATTTACGGTTTTGTTATATTAATTCTATCTTTAGCATCAGCTTTCGACATAAAGAGCAGAGAGGTGCCGGATTTTGTAAGTTACGTATTCTTGGTTGGTGCTATCCTGCTCATTTGCATCCTTTCTATCTATGAAGGGTCTTTACAGGTTTTAGAATTTATTCCCCTGTCCTTCGCTTTGCTCTTTGGATTTGCATATCTAATGTATAGGCTTGGGCAATGGGGCGGAGGGGACGCTAAACTGATGCTCGGGTTTTCTTTTTTGTTCACAAATATAGGTCTAAGCTCTAGTTTGTCATTTATAAACCTGTTTATAAACATACTCCTGTTCGGAGGGTTTTACGGTCTGTTTGCGATACTGGTATTGGGCTTGATAAAGCACAGAGAACTGAAGAAGCACATGAAGGTATACGACTATATAATTTTATCCGCAGGAGCGATAGTTATAGTCTTGGTCTATTTACTCTTGGTTTTCCCGTTAAATATCCTGTTGGCGCTTATGGCGCTTCTCCTTGTAGTGATAAGATATGTCTATATAATCTCCATGGAGCTGATGTATAGAGACATAAGCGTTAATAAGCTTACAGAAGGCGACTGGCTGGCGGATAATGTGATAAAAGAGGGGAAGATAATCATTAAGAGAACTAACACTGGGCTGACTGAAGAGGATATAGACAAACTGAAGAAGGAGGGAATAAAAGAGGTTAAGATAAAGATAGGCCTTCCATTCATCCCAGGCATCTTATTGGGCGCTGTAGTAACTATCTTTTTTCTAAATCCAATATTGAGTATATTTATTATCTAGATTTCATCGAATATCTCATCTCTTTCGATCTCGTAATCTTCATCCGGATCTTCCCCGAGTTCATCAACTATAAACATCTTGCCTTTCCTTTTCATACTTGATTATATAATATCTACTACAATGTAATAATACATCTCACACATATAAATATATTCCTAAATTGGAGCCCCGTAGCATAGTGTCATAAAAAATCGATACATTTATAAATAAGTCTATTCTTAGTATATCTTTGTCCAAAGATGCGCTTCTTTATATAGATTATAAAGGAGTAAGAGGTAGAGATGCTGCCTTGTCGGCAGTATTGATGTTGACCGTGTAATTGCGATTTCCAAGCTATTAGATGGATGACTAGGTTTGAGTACCGAAGAAGGACGCAGCAAGTTGCGATAATCGGAGGGTAGGCGCAGACGGCCGTTGATCTTCCGGTTTCTGAATGCGTGATGCATGTGCGTATGCACATATCTATGTCTAAAAGCATAGAGGGATACGCAGGGAATTAAAACATTTTAGTACCTGCAGGAAAAGAAATCAATAGAGATTCCCCCAGTAATGGCGAACGAAAAGGGAACAGAACGATCCGAATCCGCAGCAATGCGGAGATGTGGTGCGGGTCATGGTCATCTTGGATCAGCCGAAATCAACTGGAATGTTGGGCCATAGAGAGTGACAGCCTCGTAGGCTTTGAAGGGATGATCATCCGCGTAGAGTAGCAGAGGTCGAAACTCTTCTGTGAAGATGGGTGTCAAAAACATCTAATTCTAAATATAACTCAAAACCGATAGCGAACAGTAGCGTGAGCGAAGGTTGAAAAGCACTCCCGAAGAGAGGGTGAAAAGAGCCTGAAATCTAATAGTTATAGTTGTTGCGGCGCGTTGTGAACCTATGAAAAAGTAAATAGGCTCAAGTGTTGCAACATCCTTTTAGCATAAAGGGGCAGGGAGTTTGCGTGTATGGCGAGGCTAACCTTGAAGGGATGCCAAAGCGAAAGCGAACATGGTTTTCCATGTCGGTAGGAAACTGCCGCGAGTCATATGCGCAAGACCCGAAGCTGCACGATCTATGCGCGTGCAGGGCGAAGTGGGAATTACTTCTCATGGAGGCCCGAACAGGTGGTGAACTAACTCCTCTGTTGACGCGCGTATAGGAGCGAAAAACTAATCGTGCGCAGCGATAGCTGGTTCCCCTCGAAATATCCCATAGGATAGCTTATACCTATGTATGCAGACGGTAAAGCAACCGAAGATACAGATAGGAACCGAAAGGTTTCACTGTATTATCAAACTCAGAATGTTTGCATATGAAGGGTATTTGTTGGGCGTATGGCGTAAAGTTATACACCGAGAAGGAAAAAACCTAGACATGGGTTAAGGCCCTTAAGTATCTACTAAGTGCATTAAAAAGGAGTTGCATCTAAAACAGCTGGGAGGTGGGCTCAGAAGCGGCCATCCTTTAAAAAGTGTGTTATAACTTACCAGCCTAGATGTAATGACTTTAAAATGGACGGGGCTAAGTAGATCGCCGATACCCATGACCTCGAAAGAGGTGGTAGAGGGGCGAGCTGATAGGCTAGAAGGTTTTCCGTGAGGGAAACCGGACCTTTCAGTTTTGAGAATCCTGCTGGAAGTAGCAAATTGATGGGTGAGAATCCCATCTGCCGCAAGTGTAAGGTTTCCTTGTTTAAGATTATCTAACAAGGGTTAGTCGGTCCTAAGTCTGGCTTCGAAAGGAGCTAGGCAAAAGGGAAAGGGGTTAATATTCCTCCACTAAAGTGGATCTATCCGTCGTTACGGGTAAGGGTACGCGGGGTAGCCCAGTCAGGCTATGTGCGTATGTGAGGTGATGGAGAAACATAATGTTGAGAAGTCACTGAAATGTATGTGCCGCAGCGATGCGCTCGCAGACCCCATGCTCCAATGAAAATATGGCGGTTACTGTCCATTTTAACCGTACCGAATACCGACACAGGTGCACTGGCTCAGAAGGCTAAGGCAAGGGAATTAAACCGAGCAAGGGAAATCGGCAAATTAGTCTCGTAAGTTAGCGAGAAGAGATCCCTGATCCGGTCAAAAGCTGGATCAGGGCGCAGTGACTAGGGGAGCCCAACTGTTTACTAAATGCATAGCTGACTGCTAGAGAGCAATCTTTTGTACAGTCGGCGACATCTGCCCAGCATAGGTATCCGAAAACTTGTTTCAACGGGTATAAGGACCTATTAGCGGCGGAGGTAACTGTGACCTTCTTAAGCAAGCATCACCTTGCCAATTGATTGTTGGCTTGCGAACGATGTAATGAGGTTCCCACTGTCCCTGCTTGGAATCCCGCGAAACTATCATTCTGGTGCAAAGACCAGAGACCCTCACTGGGTCAAAAAGACCCCAGGAACTTTACTGCAGTCTCTTATTGTGGTATTAAAACGATAGACATAGAGTAGGTAGGAGACGCTACGCCCACCATTTCGGTGGTGGGATAGTCGAAAGTGTAACACTACCTCTATTGTTTTATATCGCTTACCGTATGGAACAGTAGGAGATGGGCAGCTTTGCTGGGGTGGCAATCCCACGAAAAGATAACATGGGAGCCCAAAGGTCATCTTAGGTGGTATAGGAATCCACCGTCAAGTGCAACGGCAAAAGATGGCTTGACTGTGCACTGCATAGCAACGTGCGCAGGGACGAAAGTCTGGCGTAGCGAACACGAATGATCTCTTTTTGAGTTCTTCGTATGACAAAAAAGTTACCCTGGGCGTAAGAGAGTTGTTGCGGATGATAGCTCATATTGACTTCGCAGCTTGCTCCACAGTCTTTGGCTCTCCCCATCCTGGTTGTGCACAAGCAACCAAGGGTACAGGTGTCCACTGGTCAAAGGGGACCGTGAGCTGAGTTTAGGCCGCCGCGAGGCAGGCCGGTATTTAACTAGTGAGGGTGCTCGATACCTGAGCAGAAGACTCGATTAGTACGAAAGGAACAACGAGTCGGCGCCTCTAGTTAGCGGTTATCTGACAAGGTAAGCCGCGTAGCCACGCGCTAAGGGATAAGAGCTGAAAGCATCTAAGCTCGAAACCCACCGCAAAAATAGGTATCGTTGAGGCTGGGGAAGAAGACCCCGTTGATAGAATCGGCGTGTAAGAATCAAGACGAAAGCCGAGGTTTTAAGCGTACGATTACTAATCAGCCAAAATTATCGCAATTACACGGTTAATGAGGACAAATTGAGTTTCTTATTTATCTGATTTGATACTATATATAATAAGGATTTCTTTATAAAATATGGGCAGAAACCCCTGAATTGATTCATTGAGGATAACATATGAGACGTATGCGAAAGTTTATACTGTATTCAAGAGAGGGGTATACATCGCCTTTTAAGGAATCACTTTTAAAGGCAGGTAGACTTGACACAGTGTATCAGTGCATTCTAACTTCGATGTTCACTTCACATGCTATAAGAAGAGAGAATGAGTTTCACGCATTTCTCTACGGCAGGCCGTCTCCGCCTATGCATCTTTCAATAGACGGCAGTACTCTTTTTGATGTCAGAGTTGATGAGGACACATGGAGAAGTATTATATTAAAGGTTCTCTCCGGAGAGACCCATCCTGGTGTTTCATTGAAGAAAGAAGGTATAGAAACCTATGCTGAAGGTTTGAAAGAGATATACATCCTTAGCGAAAACGGTATGAACATAGATGAGGTTGAATTTGGAGATTCTCCTGCGTTCTTTCTAGGGGACAGCGTTGGTTTGCCTAAGAAATTTGAAGGGCTCCTGGTCAGGCTGGGCGGTAAGAAGGTCTCCATCGGAAAGAAGAGATACCTCGCAGCTTCGACCATAGACATTGTCAATTACCTGATCGATAGAAAAGAGTCTGATTGATCATTTGCTGTTTATATAAGCGTGAGCGGGAAA
>JBMFTM010000004.1:24257-28667 GCA_049967035.1 Candidatus Acidifodinimicrobium sp. | reverse complement strand
TATTATAAAATAGATTTCTCTGGAATAAAGACTGAAGATAAACTACACAGGGTGGTATATGAACTATTTGCTTTTCCTCTTTCTTTCATACCATATAGTATGCATAAGAAACTAACTGAAAAAATAAGAAATGTAGATTATAAAAGAAGGTATTATTAATGGTTTATATAACTGCTTCGACTCAGTTTACACTTAATATCCTGTTTAAAACCGAAGATTCGTTTTAGTCTTTTAACTAAATCCGCCAAGAGCTTCACTTCTGAAATTCTAGGTAATTGAATAGATATTTAGTGAGTATCGTTGCAATTATTATTATTATAAAGGACAACGAAATGCTATTTAAAAGGGCAGAAGCAGAAGGCGCAACTAAAGCTATCGCGGCAAAAACTATAGATACAACAAAGGCGATTATTATCAAAGGTATGATCAAAGTTCCAAATATAAACCAAAACTTATTTTTAGTGACACTAAATGACAGATCTATTGAACCAATTGGATCAGCGTACTTAGCAATCGCGTATATCTGCGAAAAGACAAGCTTCACGGACAGATACATCAAAAGCAGTATGCTTAATAATGAGATAATTCCCCCTAATGCCAGATTTACACTAGCAGCGAATGAGAAACCGAAGAAGAAAGCTAGAAGAATAGGCATCTCAATGAATAGCATGATGACAACGGACAAAGTGATTAAGTTGATGTAACCTCTAACAGGTATCTCTAATTTATCAGCAACTACTCTCCTAACTGCAAGCACTTCCAAAACAGCAACTGCAAAGAAGAGAAGTATAAAAGAAATTCCAGATGATACGAAAGTTGATGCAATATTTATAAAACTGCCAAACATGCTAGATAAACCGCCTGAACCAAGCAACTTTGTGCCAAGTGTTGATGGTATAATTGACGAATTTGTAGAGTTAGTCAGATTAGCACTGGCTAATTTAGGTAAGTAAAGCCCCGCCAAACTAGCAGAGCTCTGCATTGGTATGTAAAGGATAAATAAGACTATAATACCTATAAGGAAGACCACCATTGATTTATCTGTTAGAAAAGACTTAAAAGATTCGCTATAAACCTGCCCAAGAGACAACTTCTTGCTTTGACTTGTTCTTTTTTGCATAGAATTACTAAGTCATATATGTATAAAAAGGTTTTGATATTGATCATTTATCAATGTCCTTTATCATACAATATATATCTTTTATAGATCTTACAATAAAAGTAGGTTTATAATCAGATTTTATAGGTTCATTAGAATCGCCGCGTATCCAAATTGAATCTATACCATTTTCATTGGCCATCTTTATATCCGTGTCAATACGATCTCCTATGATCACGCTTTCTTCCTTTGATATACCGACCCTGCCAAGTACATATTTAACCACAGAGCTAAATGGCTTGCCTAAGATCTCATCTGGCTCCCTCTTTGTGGCTCTTTCTATCATGCCCTCAATCAAGCCAGCATCCGGTATCTCCGCGTTCCCTTTATAAGGACAAAGCGGATCAATGTGCGTAAGTATGAATTTTTTCCCTTTATTTATGTGCTCTATCACTCTCTTTATCTTGTCATAAGTAAGATCTGTGTCAAATCCTATCAGTATTATATCGGGGTTATTTACATCGTATTTAAATCCCTTTTGAACCAGCTCTTTCACAAATTCGTTGCTTATCAAACCATCAAATCTCTTTATTCTTTTCCTTCTGAAGATATCAATAACTAGGTCATTGGGAAGCAGTAGATTGTCCTCTGACAACTCAACCTTGAGGATTTTGCGCAAAAAATTGAGCCGTTTGCTCTTCATTTCAGAGTCATTGTTACTCAGAACCACGAATTTTTTATTTAGACTTACCAGATTTCTTATGAAATCACCGGAGTATTTGAAAGGCTGATCCCACAGATAAAGCGTGCCATCTCCATCTACCATGAAGAATCGCTTTGAAAGAAGGAATTTTCTCAAAGCCTTATAATCAAATGTACTTTGCTTCGCCATAGCTGCTCATAGTTTATGTTCTTAAGATGAAAACAACCTGCTTAATCTTATTTAGCACCTTACTGTTCTGTATACTCTTTCAAAGGCAAGGGATGTTTGCGCAATTTCTGATGTTTTTCCTGATATCCCTAAAACAAAACATAGATTCTTGCCATCTAACACGCCGCCAATGCTTCCATATGGTATATGTATTGTCTTCCCATAAGTTAAATTGGTAAACGTCGCAACGAATGCTGGCTTTCCATCTATGGTAGAAAAGGATAGATTTAATTTGGAGGTATTAGATATATCTATTAATTTGTAAAAACTTGACGCAGAATGCGTAATATTTGTGGTTACATTGCTGCTTGATTCATTGTACTTCGATGACAAATTGTAGTTTGACAGATTTAGCACTCCTGCCAAAACAACGTCCGTGTTAGATATAATATTCGAAGCCAATTTCGACAGATTCACATTCTTGGATGACACGGAGGATATTAACGATGGGCTCTCTTTCAACATAGACAGCATAGCTGAACCAGGGACCAGGATCTGAAGGTTAGACAAGTTCAAAGCTTTGGTAGCATTCACACTTTTAGCAAATGTGCCAATGAGACTTGATGGATTTATCTCCACCCATGTCTGTGGATAAGAGAAATTCAGCGTATTAGAGGAAAAAGTGTTATTGTTAGAAGGACTTGCGAAAAAAGATGAGAATGTCTTAAATGCGAGAGTTCCAAATGGTGGGAATATCACACTTAAAGCAATGAAACCGATGACAAAGAGAACAACTAAGCCTATCACGACTCCTAAAACTAATTTTATTAACAAACCCATAATTTATATTCTATTCCCCACTTTTTATAGCTTTATTTTTAGAATAGACCGCCGATAGCTCTAAAAATTTAGCTGTTTAAATGATTAACCCCAGTCTGATCCATTCGCTTATCTGCTTCTTATACTTCTCTTTCTCTGGTCGATCTATATTTTTAATGTTCTTAATCAGCTTCGAGGTCATCTTTACTATCTTGGGATTATCAGATGCCTCATTAAGGATCTCAATTATCGCAGCTGTCTCATTCGCGTATTCATCCAGTTTATCCAGCCAAAAGTCAGGTAGCTTGTAAGTGATCAAAGAATGAAGGATATAAGTTAAAGTAGGCACCTTCATCTTGCCTATTTCGATTGATTTTTTCCATCTAGTAATTAATGTGTTTGGTGGCGGTAAATCTAGCAAAAACTTGAAGTATTCAATTATATTATTCATCATATCTTCATCAAATGTTTCATACTCTATGCTTTTATCCCCAAATATTAACATCCTCGGCTGCTTTTCCTTTAACTCCGATAGGTTCTGCTTTAAGTGCTCGAAGGTCTCATTAAGCTTATTGTAATCCCTATTTTCGGGGTAAAACAATCTGTCTCTGTCTAAGTAAAGATGCTTTATGCCTTGGGCTATGTTCGCCCTTAGAAGTAGGTCTTTATCAACTTTTGATAAATCCTGATGTTCTTCTTTTCTTCTAAATAGCATAGATATAATAGGTAGAATGCATTTTTAACTCTTCTTGATCGCTAGAACAGATACTTAAGAAGTGATATAAAACAAAAGCAAAGCTAACCGTTTAATTACCTCTTCTTTGAGGGCATCACAAGCTTAGGTATGCCATGAACATGCTTGTAGGAAGCTATTGCTATCTCTTCTAAAGTTAGACCTTTTGTCTCTGGTGTAAAGAATATCGTGAAGAAGAATACAAACAACATTAAAAGCAGCAGTATCATGAAGAATGAAGACTTACCTAGAGTCAAGACTACATAAGGAAACAGAAAAGCAGATAAGAACGAAACTATTCTAGTTATACCCGTAGCATTACCCATTGAAGATGACCTCAATTTTGTAGGTAATAGCTCTATCGCATATAGACCCATTGTATTACCAGGTCCTAAATTGCCAAGGAAGTAATCAATTATGAATGCTGTTACACCAAGACCCATCGCAAATGAGCCTGCAGCAGCTGAAGCAAAGTAGAACAAAACCATGGCCAAAAACATACCAAAGAAACCGACCGCTTGAAGTGTCCTTCTGCCTAATCTATCATTAAGAAGAACTGCGCCTAAAGCTCCTAAGAAGCCGAAAGGCATGTACCATATAAATGAAAGCAAAAGTGAAGAAGCACCACTAAAACCAAAACTTTTAGCAATAAGAGGAGCATACAAGCCTATACCATACCCAGCGATATCATAGACAATCCACTGAGTCCATACAACCGCAGTACGCTTTCCATATTCTCCTTTAAACAATGCTAAGGAAGACCCTGCAGCTATGTTAGCCTCTCTTTGTCTCTCAGCTAATATAGCCTTTACATCCTGAGGTGTAATACCAATCTTTTGAGCAACCAATTTGACACTTTTGTCCATCTGTTTACCTTTATCTATAATC
>JBMFTM010000004.1:5423-24157 GCA_049967035.1 Candidatus Acidifodinimicrobium sp. | reverse complement strand
CTTTTGAGCAACCAATTTGACACTTTTGTCCATCTGTTTACCTTTATCTATAATCCTCCATCTAGCTGATTCAGGCATCCTTGTCCTCAATATAACGGTTATAATGGCTGGTATCGCTCCTAAACCTAGAGCCCATCTCCAACTCATAAGAGGATTTACTAAGAATATCAAATAACCAATTAAAAATGAAACCGCTGCACCAAGGCTCCAGAAAGTCCAAACCCAACCATAGCCTGCACCCCTCTTCTTATTAGGGTACATCTCTGTAGTATAAACTGGGCTTAAAGCATAGTCCGCGCCGACCCCCCAACCTAAGAAGAACCTAAAGATGATCATTTCTATGATGTTGGTCGATAAAGCGGAAAGTATTGCAAACACTGCGAAGAATATAAGGTCGAATATATACAAGTAACGTCGTCCAATCCTATCAGCGTAGTGACCAAACACAACTGCACCTACAAAAGCGCCAAGCAGAGCAGCGCCTGTAACAAAACTCTCTGTAAAAGCAGAATACTGGAATATCTTATATGTGACTAAGACCAGAGTAAAAACTGATATAACACTTAAGTCGTAACCATCCAAGAAATAACCCATCGCGGAAAGCGTTGTCACAATCGAACGCTTAGGCACATAAACCGTCTCTTCTTGTGGCTTCTGCATTTAAAATATCAGGGGATAATGATATTTAAATGTTTGTTTTCTACTTTTTTATTCACACAAACGTAATAATAATCAATCAAGCCAAGAAAGGGACCTTTCAACCGCTTTCTTCCAATAATTTTTTCTCTTGTTTATTTCCTCCTTATTACCCTCTGGGTAGAACAGTTTTCCACTTCTGTAGAACTGCTTTATATCATCAAAAGTCCAGATACCTGCAGAAAATCCGGCTGCTATTGCCGCACCAAATACAGTTGATTCACGCATATCAGACCTAAACAACTTCCTTCCAAGTACATCGGCCTGCATCTGCATTATATCATCATTAACTGAAACGCCTCCATCTACCTTTATCTCATTCTTTGCCGGCCTAAGAAGATCAAATATGTCACTTACCTGCATACAGATAGCTTCGTAAGCCGCTTTGACTATGTCCTTCTTGCTAGAGTTGTCGTTGAGTCCTATTATCAGCCCTCTCGCAGATGCATCCCAATAAGGCGCAAGAAGGCCTCCAAAAGCTGGAACAAAGTAAACAGAGGATTCGTACTTTCTATCAAAGTATGACTCAATCTCCTCTATTGATTTGAACATATTCGCCTTATCAATCAGCCACCCAAAGATATTTCCAGCAACCCTTGTGGATCCTTCGAGTGCATAATTGCAGGTTCCATCGACGTTGCCGTAAGCGCAGGTTGATATAAGATTAGTTTCGCCTTTACTTACCCTTTTTCCGACGTTCTGCAGTATAAAACTGCCGGTCCCATATGTTATCTTAGTGTCCCCCTCTGAAAAGCACCGCTCCCCAAATAGGGCTGCCTGCTGGTCCCCTAAGTCAGAATTTATCACTGCGTTCTGGAAGCCTTTTTCCTTCAGTTTGCCGAAGCCTTCTTTCGACAAGGAAGTGCCTATCTCAGGTAAACTTACTTCAGGTATATCAAAAAAATCCAGTAGATCACTATCCCACCTGCGCTTTTCAAGGTCCATCAGCATCATCCTGGAAGCGTTGGTGTAATCTGTATGAAAGCTTTCGCCCCCTGTTAAATTCCAGATCAACCAGCTATCTATATTTCCCACCAATGCTTCATTGGTTTTCAATGCTTCTCTGAATTTCACATTATTATCTTTCAGCCATCTAATCTTCGAAGCGGAGAAATATGTACTAATCTTAAGGCCTGTCTTTTTCCTTATGTAAGACGCTATCTTTCCCTGGTTGATTTCAGACACATATCTATCAGTCCTGGTGTCTTGCCACACTATAGCGTTGTAGAATGGCTTTCCACTCCGCTTATTCCACGCAACTACAGTCTCACGCTGATTGGTTATGCCTATGGAAGCGATCTCCTTTGGATCTGCCTTCGCGTTCCTCACAGCTTGCTTAAGCACAAACCTTACATTGTTTAGTATCTCTATAGGATCGTGCTCTACGAATTTCTCCTGTGGATAGATCTGTTTATGTTTCTTATAAGCCCATCCTACCATTTTGCCTGAGCTGTCAAAAACTGCACATCTCGTCCCGGTGGTTCCCTGGTCTATAGCAGCAACTAAAGCTCTACGCATTATAGTTAATTTCATTTACTTGAATAAATAATCTTTCAACTTTACAAATGTGAGATTTAATAAGTGTGAGCGGGAGGGTTAAAAATTAAGGCCACATCCATCGTCTGAAGAGGCCGGATTTTAGAACGAATTCATTTGCTTTGGCATACAATTCTGGTGTACCTACATCAAACCAAAATCCATCTGAGAAAATGTAGGAATAAACGGCCTCATTTTTAATCAAATATTCAAACAAACTGCCCATCGCGTCTTTGCTCCCGCCTCTCTTGAGGTACTCATCAATTTCAGCTATCGAGTGCTTAGGGAAGAAGTATATACCAGTTGAGACCAGGCTTGAAGGCGGTGACTTAGGCTTCTCATGAAATGCAATGATTTTATCTTCCTTGGTCTCTAAAACCCCAAAATTGGTGGCTGTTTTTACATCTCTTATATCAAATGCAGCTAATGTTATAGAGTTCTTACTTTTCCCAAAGCTTAGAAATTTGTTCAAATCCAGATCGAAAAGGTTATCACCAAGCAAAACAACAAGGTCATTTTCAGGCTTAAACTGCTCTATCGCATTTTTAAGGCCCGCTATAGCACCTAATTTACTGTCTTCAGATAAAGAAGGCTCCAATATTATGTGAATCTTTGTAAGATAATCATCTGGATAAAATGAATTCAATGTAGAAAGCCAATGTCTGAAGTGGAATTCATATTTCTTATTCGTAGACACCAATATGTTCTCTGGTGCTGTTTCAAAGGTCTTTTCAAGCACATAATTTATAATTGGAACGCCACCAACTGGAAAAAGTGGCTTTGGTAGATAATCTGAAATGGGGGCGAATCTCCTAGCGAAACCGCCTGCCATTATTATGACATCAGTTTTCATATCAAATTTCACTCTCTATTGACTTATATATTTTTTGAAAGGATCTTAATCACGAGCACTATCATTATCAACTGCCAATCAGAAGAAACTTACAAAATCCGCCCCGAGCGGGATTCGGACCCGCGTTTATGCCGTGACAGGGCAGTATCCTAGACCGCTAGATTATCGGGGCTTAAATCACTTCTGCAAATCAACGTATATTTAGTATTATAGAATTAGATTTCCTTTTATAAATATTACCGTTGAACTTGAATCTGCATACAGCTGGGTTTAACTGCATTTTCCCTACGATGCCTATCTTGCTTCTGAGCTCGTACATTACTATAAACTCATCGTTTGGATTTAAGTGCGCTTCTTTCCAAACAAGCTTCAACCCATCTACAGTTTTTTGGACAATGCCCTCTCTTGGCCCTACCATTGAAACCTTGAGTGCACTCGGTGGCATTATATCCCAAAGATCTATGTCTTCTATAGGCTTATTTGAAACGTTTCTAACCTTTAGGGATATCTTTACATCGATGAAACCGCTGGAAGCGGTGTGTTTAACTACTTCCTTCACAACTTCGACTTTTCTGTTAAAGTAAAAGAATAGGATGATTGCGATGATTATGATTAAAATTATTATATAAACTATAATGTAGGATACGGTATAATAAAGCGTTACATTCTGGCCAGGAGAAAGCATCATCAATGAATAGTACAAGCCGTTCGCACCGCTTGATACCGAACCGATTGACGCACCCTTGGAGATCATCAAAAGACTGTTAAGGGAACCAGGAGCTAGCGTGTAATTTGACACATTCACTGGTGTGTTTCCCTCGTTTTTCAAAGTTAGATAATACGTTCCGCCAAATAATCCAATGTTTGAGGATCTGGAAGCGATTAGATCGTAATATGAAAGAAAATCAACGTTTTGCGAAATTGTCGATGTAAATCCATTGTAATTCAATGAAACGGAAACTTTGTACTGTCCTGGCGGCGACTGTGAACTAGGCTTCATGCTGATAGAATAGTGGTTTATCCCTAAGTTAGACAAAGTGAATGAATTATAGGTTGACAATGCTAAAGTGCCATTTGGATAAAATATCGAAGCATTTATAGGCACCACTATGCCGGTCCTATCCAAGCTATTTATTACTGTTAGGTTAATTGGAAAAGATTCGTAAGGGTATATCTCTTTGGGTAAAGATACATTGTAGAAGTATATCTGCTTACTTGAGCTAGGAAGAATCGGGGCACTCAGTATGAAGCTCTGTGGCGTACCATTGATAGTGTATGATATGTTAATTGGAATCGGTATAGAATAAAAGATATTCCTTGTATTGAAAGCAAATAGAACCTTCTGTGTCTGCCCTGGCAAGAGCATAAATTGGAGGGGCTTAGCGCTTATTGAATCAAAAAGCCCGCCGTACCTAACTTCTGCTGAGTTAAGGTTTATACCGATAGAAACTGTGTAATTTTGCTGATTGTAGAAGGATATATTAAGCATATTTGTGGTGTTGCTTGTCAAAGTTGCGCTCGCTGGCGAAATCTCTATCGCATTTGACAAGCCTATGCTAACGAAGAAAACTGCGACCAAAAGCGCCAAAACTAACGTGTGTTTCATTAATTATAAGAACTTGTAGAAGTTTATAAACATTTCATATTTCTATATGTATGCATAGATTGGTTGATAAATTTTTATTATATGCTAAATTGGAGATTTCTAAAAAAGCAATGATTTATAAGCTAGATTTATTTAAGATTCTATATGAGAAATGCAAAACTTAATAATCGAAAGCCGCGGATAAGCGTGGTTATCCCTACGTATAATGAAGTCGATTATGTAGGCGACCTTTTGAAATCAATAAGCAAACAGACCTATAAGGACTATGAGATAATCGGCGTGGATTCATATTCCGATGATGGAACTGTTAAAATATTCAAAAAATATGGTTCCAAAATTGTGATGGCAAAAAAGAAGAATGTAGCCTCGGCGTATAACCATGGCATCAAGGCCGCTAAAGGCGAGATAATTGCTCTGATAGACGCGGATTATGTTTTATCAAAGAAACTGTTTGAGCATGTAGTGAGGGAATTTGAGAAGAATGACAGACTTGTTTGTATTGAGCCAACTATAAAAATAAGAAACAAGGACATACCTAGGGACTATAAGAGCCGGTTCATCGCATTCAACAAACTGATTGTTTACTTGAAGAAGATAAGTTATCATACATCCACCCCATTCGCTTATGGATGTGTTTTCATAAGAGGATCTGCGATGAAAAAAGCAGGGCTTTTCAATGAAAATATATATGTAGACGAAAATTGGGAATTTTACCCCAGACTAAAGAAATTTGGCGAGTTTAAGATGCTAAGGGACACCGCACAGGTATCATATAGAAGACTGGCAGCTAACGGCATAATAAAATCCTGTATATTGTATCTCAGGCCATCAATATCCATAGCTCTAAAAGGAAGCTTCAAATATGACTTCAAAGCCATCAGAAGGGGCAGAGTCATAGACTAACTCGTATAGATCTTTAGAAGCTTCGACACATGCCTCCTAATATCGAATTCTTTAATTGTACCTCTCGTTCTGTATCTTCCTCTGTTCTTTAATACTTCCTTGATCTTGTCCACAAAATCCGCTAAGTCGTCTTTTTTGAATGTCTCCCCGTTTATCCCAGACTTTATTATCTCTGCTTGAGCTGTACCTGCGGGTGCTACGACGGGTGTCCCAATTGCCATTGCTTCCACTGCCACTAAACCCTGCGTTTCAAATTCGGATGGAAAGCAGAAAACGTCTGCGGCTTTATAATACAGTTTCTTCTTTTCATCGTCAACGAAACCAACGAATTTGATGTATTTCAAACCTAAATCACGGCTAAGTTCCTTGTAATGTTCTAGGTCTTTTCCTGCCCCCGCGATTACAGCTTTTATATTCTCCTTCTCTAATTCTCTAGCTGCTTTTATGAATAAGTCTATATTTTTTTCAGCGCTTACTCTGCCAAGATAGAGCATGATCTTATCTTTTCTTGGTATACCTAAAATTTTTCTGGCTTCAGACACGGATTTATCAGTCTTAAGCTTTGACAGATCAACTCCATCATATAAAACAGAAACATTCTTTATCCCATACTTTTTCAAATCATTCTTTATGAATAAGGAGGGGGAGATAACAACCTTTACCCGCTTGTAGAGCCATCTGATGTATCTAATCGCTGTTGCACGGGCTAAATTGATAGCAAGTTTATTCCCGGATAAGAATGACTCTATGGATTTATCTGAGGTATAGAAGACGTGATTGGTGGCTATGACAGGCACTTTCAAAAATCTGCCTACTTTAATCCCAAGCAAGCCCATACTGAATATACTCTGTATATGGATAATGTCCGGCTTCATGTCTATCAGTCTCTTGTCTATTTTTGCAAGGTTCAAATACAAACCAAAGTATGGGTATGACTTGTATACTCTAAGGCCCCGTAGAACTATAACATCTTTTCTATCTTTATAGTAATCCTGTAGCTTTTTTGTACCGGCTGTGACCACAAATACTTTATGCCCTCTTCTCTCAAGCTCTTCTTTTATTGTTTTTATGTAAACTTCTGTGCCGCCGCCATTGTGCTCTAACGGCAGAAAATAATCGGTATAAATTGCTATGACTAGCTTTTTCATATGCGCCTTATGATTCAGATATAAATGGATCAACTCTGTTGCCCAAGAGCTTGTCCAACTCAGATAAATCTCTTCTGCCGATCTTTCCAGGTATCTCTATTGCTAGATCCACTATTAGATCGCCTCTTCTTCCATTTCTATCGAAAAGCCCCCTGCCTTTTATCACAATAGGCTTTCCACGGCTATCTTTAAGATCAATCTCTTCTTTACCGGCAGGTGTGTCTATCTCTATAAGTTTGCCTTCAAGTAGATCTCTTATATCTACATGTAAAGTAGTCCTTAGATTTTTGCCCTCTACCTTGAAGTATTTATCCTTAAGTATGTGAAAAACTACCTGTAAATCGCCGCTTAGGCCCTGTCTATTTTGGTCTCCTTTGTCAGACAGCACGATGTATTCGTTATCTGATATCCCCCTTGGTATTGGTATTGATATCTCCTCCTTTCTCTTTACAAAACCACTCCCCCCACAGACCTGGCAAGCCTTATCTACTATATACCCCTTTCCAGAGCACATATCACACCTTGCCATCGTTACAAATAAGGAGCCGAACCCTCTTGTAGTTGACCTTACCCTGCCAGTTCCCTTACATTTAGGGCAGGTGTGCTTCTCAGCTGCGCCAGTCCCCCCGCAAGTCCGGCATAAAACATTCCTTGTTATCTCTATTTTCTTGCTTCCTCCTTTGACTAATTCATCCAAGGTCAGATTTACATCAACTCTTAGATCGTTTCCAGTCTCTTCCCCGAATCCAAATCCACGGAATATATCCTCAAAACCACCAAAGTTGAAGAAGTCTGCAAAATCTTCAAAATGAACATTCGAATAGTCCGGTCCAACATTTTGGGAGGATTGTCCTCCCCTATTGGTGAGTTCTCGATAAGCTTGATTGATTTTTTTAAATTTCTCTTCTGCTTCCTTGTTTCCAGCGTTCAAATCGGGGTGATACTTCTTAGCCAGCGCCTTATAGGCTTTCTTTATTTCTTCCTCAGAAGCGCCAGGTTTAATTCCAAGTATCTTGTAAGGGTCCTCTTCCATATTTCAATAAATATAATAAGAAAAGGCGGCATTAAATATGAATACAATCAGTTGGCTGATCCGCCACCACTATCGCCTTTACCTGCATCATCCCCACTTCCCGATTCCTGTGGGCCACTTTCCCCGCCATTAGGCTTGGTAGACTGATAAATTGTCTTGCCGATTCTATCGATCACTGCAGTAAGCTTATCTTTGTCCTCTCTAATAGCCTCTAAGTCCTCTTTATTGACGTCTTCTTTAGTCTTTTGTATTATCTCCTGAGCCTCTTTCTTATCCTCTTCACTGATCTTATCCTTAAACTCAGAGATAGTCCTTTCCAGCGAGTATGCTAGAGTGGAAACTTCATTCTTTTGCTCTACTTTCTCCCTATTCTCCTTGTCCAACTGCTCATTTTCTTTGGCTTCCTTAACCATCTTTTCTATCTGATCCTTGGAAAGCTTGTTAGGCGCAGTTATAGTTATCTTTTGAGATTTCCCAGTTGCTAAGTCTTTTGCAGATACATTCAATATCCCGTTTGCATCTATGTCAAACTCTACCTCTATCTGCGGAACCCCCCTCGGCGCAGGCGGTATTCCCGTCAAATTAAACATCCCTAGGCTTATGTTATCCTTCGCAAGAGGCCTCTCTCCTTGTAGCACATTTATAGTCACAGTTGTCTGATAATCATCGGCTGTAGAGAATATTTTGCTCGCTTTAAACGGTATTGTTGTATTCCTCTCTATTATAGGTGTCACCAAGCCGCCCAAGGTTTCCACGCCCAACGTTAATGGAGTAACATCCAAAAGCACAATGTCCTTTATCTCTCCTGCAAGCACCGCCCCTTGTATAGCAGCTCCCATCGCTACTGCTTCCATGGGGTCAACTCCACGCTCTATCTTTTCCCCAAAAATGTCTGTTAAGAATTTTTGAACTATAGGCATCCTAGTCGGTCCACCTACAAGAATTATCTTTGCTATGTCAGACTTATCAATTTTTGCGTCTGAAATTGCGGTGTCTATAGATTTTCTAGATCTCTCTATTATAGGCGCTACTAAGCTTTCCAGCTTCGCCCTCGATATCTTCATTATCAGATTCTTCGGCCCATCCTGTGTTATTGTTATATAAGGCAGATTTATCTCAGTTTCAAGAACTGTCGAAAGCTCTATCTTTGCCTTTTCAGCGGCTTCCTTTATCCTTTGCATGGCTACATTATCCTTTTTGAGATCTATGCCCTCTCTTGTTGCAAAATCATTGACTATGTAATCCACGAGGGCGTTATCCATGTCTACGCCGCCAAGTTGTGTGTCTCCAGAAGTCGATAGGACTTCAAAAGTACCGTTGGAGATGTCCATCACTGTGACATCTAGAGTTCCACCTCCTAGATCATAAACAAGGACCTTCACATCGGCTGACTTATCCAAACCATACGCCATTGCCGCAGCCGTTGGCTCATTTATTATCCTAACAACGTCCAATCCAGCTATTGCGCCAGCGTCTTTAGTAGCCTGTCTTTGATTGTCATTGAAATAAGCAGGCACAGTTATCACAGCTTTCTTAACTTCTCCACCTAAAAATGCTTCTGCATCCCGCTTTATTTTTTGTAGGATAAAAGCAGATATCTGCTGCGGAGTGTACTCTTTATCGAATATCTTATACTTGAAATCAGTGCCCATCTTACGCTTCGCAGCAAAAATCGTATTATTTGGATTTGAGACTGCCTGTCTTCTTGCTGGTTCTCCTACAAGAATCGTCCCGTCCTTCAAGAAAGAAACTACTGATGGAAACATTTTGCCGGCGACTGTTGCGCCTTCTGCGCTTGGTATTATCGTAGGCCTGCCCGCCATCACAATAGCCGCCTGCGAATTAGATGTTCCTAAATCTATTCCTATTATCCTTTCCTTAGCACTCATATCCCCACCTTCACCTTCGGGTATCTTATTATTTTCCCGTTAAGTTCATAGCCCGCCTGGATTTCCTCCAACACGAGCCCTTTCTTCCCTTCTTCAACTTCCTCCGTAGATACAGACTCAGCTATATCCGGTGAAAACTTTGCACCAATAACTTGTAGTCTCTTCAAGCCGAAAGAAGATAAAGTATTCATAAGTGAATTATAAAGCAATTTCACCTTTTCATCTTCTCCGGCTCTAAGAACGCTCTCGAAGTCGTCCAAAACTTTCAGCAAAGCTGTCATAAGCACCTCATTCGAAAACTTGGAATACTGCTCCCTCTCTTTATCCCTAATTTTTCTATAGTTATCCATCTCAGCAAGCAAATATAAATATTTTGACTTGTAGTCCTCTGGTTCATTATTTGCTTCCTGCTCAGGTTTGATTGGTTCTTCGGCCATAAATAAAATAAGATTGAATATACCCTATAAATATATCGGTATTTCTATGTAAAACTGACTATCATTTATTCTTTGATGATTTCTTATCTTCTTTCTGAGGTTCTGGACTGCTTGAAGTCAACTCTGGGAGCTTTATTATAGGTGGCAAGTTCAAAGTTTTACTTATTTGCATCGCCTCTACTATTGTCATGTTACTGATCGCCTGCATCACTTCCTGTTGTATGTCCTGCTGCATCACACCAGTCTCGGTCAGCTTTTTATAAGCTTCTTCTATCCCTTCACCAGCGTAGATTACACTCCCTTCCATGTATATCTTTCCGACTTTGTTATCTTTGCTATCTTTCAGGTCAACTTGATAGTCAAAAATAAACCTCAAGGTCTTAGAATTTTGATCCTTGCCCACACTCTTCGTGGTTGCCTTGTAAGAGATCTCTATAGGATCCTGTGGAATAACGTTGTCATTCCTCTCAGCTTCTATCTTTGACAATTGATATCCGATTATCATTACACTTAATATGAACTAATCTATTTAAAGCTTTTGCTCGGCCAAAAAACAATTAAAATGATAAATGCATTACAGTTCTAATGGATAAGGTAAATGTTCTGTCCAAGAATGGGATGTTTATATTCAGATTCAACGATGGTGAATTCGGGTCTAAATGGTGCGGGATATGGAATGAAGACACAAAATTAGTCGATTACTTTGCCTTCAAAGTAAATGGCGAGTATTTGTCCTCCAAAAACGTTAATGCATTCCAGATATATAATACGCAATTAGAGCGATATGATTATAAAGTCGGCAATATCAATGCATCCGAAGACGTATTTTGCTCGGATAATCAAGTCATAGTGACTCTAAAGTCAAGCGCTTACTCCGATGTTGAGGCAGAGATAGGAGTAAACATAAGAAAAAGAGAGGAGAACTACATACCGGATAAAACCTACAATTTAGAGGTAATCAGAAATGGATTCAAGGTTGGATACAAAGATAGAACACTCTATGTCTACTTCAACCGGGGTGATTTCAATTACTCTCCGATTTATGGAAAACATGCCCCCGGAGAATATGCTCGAAGTAAGGGATTTAGCAAGTATTTCGACGATGCAAGCGAACAAAATAAGTTCATACCTGGAATAATAAAGGCGTCTTTGAAAGAAGGGGAAGAGTTCAATATAATATTCAGCACGCAAAAGATGGAAGAGGACATGATACTCGGAGCGATTAGCAGCAGGCTTAGGATAAGCAAGGACTACAATGACTTGATAAGTATAATATGCGACTCATACGGTTATGGAGACGTGTTTGACAGAAATTTCATGAAAGACGTTATAGATTCACTTTTCTCATATGTAAACCTACAGAAGAAAAAAATATACGCGGGTTTCCCTTACTTCAACCAGTTTTGGATCAGGGATGCACTCTTTATCTTGCCTTCATTCATAAACATAAACCAGCCAAACTTTGTAAGGGACGTGATTAAAAATATAGTTGCATTATCCAGCGATAAGGGTGTTCCTAACATAGCAGGGTCAAGCTTATTCCCAATGGATACAATGCCACTTTTGATAATTGACGTTCTTGACTATTACTTAAAGACTGGTGATACCCAGACTCTGCTCAGTTTAGATCCATGGCTAAATAAATTCGTATACATAATGAAAAACAGATTAGAAGGGAATTTCATACATGATAAAGGCAGAGAAACGTGGATGGATTCAATGGACCGGGAATACTCTATAGAGATACAAGCATTATGGTTGCGTGCAATGCAGGATTTGATAAGAATAGAGAGAGCATATGGAAAGGAAGATACAAGGATTCCTGATATAATAGACAAACTCAGAAATGGACTTGGGCAGTTCAAGCGCAGGTCTTACCTGTCAGACCAGTTAAACAAGGATATAAACTCTGCTAACCAACTTTTTGTGCCCTTCCTTTTGGACTCAGATGAGGAGCTAAACAACATTGTGATTGATAATTTAAAACAAAATCTATTGACAGATTATGGTGTGCTGTCTGTGGCGAAGACAGACCACTCATTCGATCCGAAAGGCTACCAAAATGGTGCTGTATGGCCTTTCCTTTCATCTATTGCAGCGGGAGTTGCATTCAAACTTAAGGACTACAATTTAGGAAGAGACATCATCAGTATTATAAAGAAAAAGAATTTCGATGTCCAATGCTCCTCAAGAATAAATGAAATATTTGAACCAAACGGTAAACCGCAGGGGTGTGTTTCACAAGCCTGGTCTATTGGAATGATCCCACGAATAATCGATGATTATTTCATCGGAGTAAGAGTAGACGAGGTTGAAAGGAGATTATTGATAGACCAACCACCTGCAAATTTAACCTTCTACAGAAATCTCACAGCTCTTGGCAAGAGGGTAAAACTGGAATTCAAAGATGGGAAAGTCTCATCAGATCTACCAATATCTAAGGAAGGCGAAAAGCTGGTTATAGACATTTGAGCTTCACAAGCTGCTAGATAGAAGATAAACTAGATATCTGGGGTAGCCAAGGTAGGGGATCACTACAACTACTTTCCCTACTACATCTTGGTAGGGGATGTTATATTCAAAGCTTAAAGGATACGGATTTGCATCACCCTTTGTAGTGAAGCGATAAATTCCATCTATAACAGTCTCATTCACCACTCTATGTATAACGTCTATGTATTCGCCGTTCACATAAGCTTTGTATATGATAATATCGCCGACCTTTATATCAGCTGCGGGAACTTTGTAAGCTATCGCTAGGGAACCAACGGGCAACCCGTCCGGAAACGGCCATTCAGCGACTTGGGATCTGTTAAAACCATGGGAATAAAGCCATCCATAGTATGTTAAGTTTATCTGAGGCTGCTGGTGCACCATGCTCGGCGATATCACAGCGCTTATATCACTTATGGGGGTAAAAGCGTATACTGATGGAAAGACTACATACACAAGCAGGACATAAAACACGACTAGATAAAAAATCAAAGAATAGATATTCTCTCCAAGAATCACATTCCTTAAGAATAAGACTGGTTCATTCTTTTTTGTAACTGGCTTCTGATCGCCCATAGAAAGCTACTTGAGCTCGCTATCAAATTCTTTCTTTAATTTCTCGATATCGGACAAAGTTTTATCTATAATCTTCTTGAATATTTTATCTATCTCTTTTCCTTCAGATTTCACAACGAGCACAGAAGACCTTTCAAGAGGGTGCTCCATTGCAAAGCCTATAAATGAAACTCCTTCGATTTCTTCGCCTTCGGCCTTCAATAGATTCAGAATGGATTGAGATCCACCTTTGACTCTAAATTTTATGCTATCGTCAGTCTTCTCCAAAATTTCAATATCCATTAGATTAATAACCACCTCAATGCTTTAAAAACTTTCTTTTCACTCACATTTAGTGTAGCCGCAGTTTTTACAGATATAGCAGCCATTCTCAAACACTAATGTTTTCTGCCCACATGCAGGACAGACTGAAAACCCATCGTTTTTAGATTTTTCAGGATTTATCACAGTATGAAGGTTCCCCGCCTTGTTTATGTCTATTCCCTTCTCTTCCATCTCAAGCGCCTTCGATATAGCGTCTGGAACTGAGAAGATCTGCATTCCGTTGAACCAAGTACTGCTTCCGCCCTTTATTCCCTTCAAAGTCTTGATAATCCTATCAACATCCCCTCCCTCTTGAAGGTATATGCTGATAAGCCTACCTATAGCTTCTGTGTACGCTTTCTCAGATTCGCCTGAACGACCAAGGCTAATGAAAACTTCCTCTATGTGGTCATCGTCTTTATTCATAGTTATGTAAAGACTTCCTTCCGCTATAGGCAGCTTCATAGTGGTTCCGCGGAGTATGTATGGTCTGTTCAGCTTATTGGCGGAACTAAGTCTCTTCTCTTCCACTTTATTGAGACTATCATTGTCTTCGTCTTTCGCTTTTAATATATCCTCCTTTGAACCCTCTCTGTAAACTGTTATAGATTTACAACCTAACTTCCACGCTTCCCTGTAGATTTTATCAACGACCTCATAGCCAGCAGAAGACTGCAGATTAACCGTGGACGATATAGATGAATCTATGTGCTTTTGTATAGTAGCCTGCATCTTTACTCTAAGCATAGGATCTATCTTATGCGCTGTTACAAAGATATCTGGAAGGTCCTTTATATCTTTTATCCCAAATCTCTCCATGTACTCCTTTACAAATGGATCGAGCACGTCGAAACTTCCTTCTGAAAGCGACTCAGATCTTCTGGTATAGCTTAATGCAAATATAGGCTCTATTCCTCCGCTTACGCCGGCCATTGTTGATATAGAGCCGGTTGGCGCAACTGTGAGTATGCATGCGTTTCTTAAGCCTTCCTTTTTGATTCTATTAACTATTTTTTTGTCAAGCCTGCTGACAAAGTCTCTAGACACATGCTTCTCTGCTACAAAAGCTGGGAATGAACCCTTCTCAACGGCTAAGTTCACACTTTCATCATATGCTGTCTCTTTTATCCTTTTCATCAGAGAATCCACGAATTTGATAGATTCCTCTGAATCATACTTAAGGCCCATTCCTATCAGCATGTCTGCGAGGCCCATGAACCCCAGGCCTATTCTTCTCGCATAGACTGTTTCATCAGCCTGCTCCTTAAGCGCGTGTCTATCGTAACTGTAATCCAATACATTGTCTAAAAACCTTACCCCAAGCCGTATAGTCCTATCTAAAGCATCCCAATCAACCTCTGCATTCTTTTCGAATCTGTTTTTAACAAAATATGACAAATTTAGCGCACCCAAATCACAAGCCCCATAGTTCTCCAAAGGCTGTTCAGAACAAGGATTTGTACCTTTTATTGCCATCCTATCGTCATACTCTGTCGGGGACTCTTTCTTCATTCTATCCCAAAACATTACACCAGGGTCGCCCGTGGTCAGTGCATTCTCTATTATTCTCTTCCAAATGTCTCTAGCCTTAACTTCCCTGTTGAATTCAACTTTATCGTTCTTAAAATGTAACAGATAAGGCTTGTCTTCCTCTACGGCCTTCATAAAGTCATCTGAGACTTTGACACTTATGTTTGCATACCTTATACTCTTTTTGTCTTTCTTTGATTCTATGAAGTCCTCTATATCTGGGTGGGATACATCTATTGTTATCATGAGTGCGCCGCGTCTTCCGGTCTGACCTATTGTGCCTGTTGTAACTGAAAATAACTCCATGAACGAAACAGAACCAGTGGAAAACCTAGCAGCATTGTGAACTGGAGAACCTTTTGGCCTCAAAATTGAGATATCTATGCCTACTCCACCCCCATAAGAATAAGTCCTAGCCATCTCCTTTGCGGTCGTGAATATACCTTCTATTGAATCATCTTTTATCGGAAGATAATAACAGTTAAGTAAAGTTGCCTTATGCTTTGAGCCGGCTCCAAAAAGGATCCTCCCGCCAGGAACAAACTTGAAGTCTTCAAGCAACCAGTAAAACTCCTCCTCAAATTTCTTCTTTTTTTCTGCGCTCTTTTCCACGCTTGCCAACTCTCTAGAAATCCTCCTCCACATCTCTACCGGAGTTTTTTCAAGCCTATTACCGTTCTCATCCGACAAGGAGTATTTTTCATAGAATAGTCTCGCTCTCAATTCGTCTCCATCGAAGAAATCAAGTGTTTCCTTTGGCAATTCTATCATAACAAATAAATCCCATCCCCTAACTTACTGCGTTAAATGCACGGTGGACTCCAAATCCGTTAAAAATTAAACCTCCATTTCATGATTTTTAAAAGGAGGTGATCCAGCCGCAGGTTCCCCTACGGCTACCTTGTGGCGACTTAACCCTACTCACCAAACTTAAGTTCGATTACCACATTCAATGGCAACCTCACTTAAATTCAACTTGTCTGGTTTGACGGGCAGTGTGTGCAAGGAGCAGGGAAGTATTCACCGCACTTTGATAAAATGCGGTTACTACGGATTCCGACTTCACGAGGCTGAGTTACAAACCTCGATCCGGACTAGGATAAAGATTAGAGGATTTGCTCCTCCTTTCGGAGTTGCGTCCCATTGCCTTTACCATTGCAATTCGCGTGTGGCCCAAGGGATTAGGGTCATACTGACCTACCATTGCCCTCACCTTCCTCACCCTTTCGAGTGCGGTCTCCATATTTTACTCGCTCGCATCGGAATGCGCGTTAGTAAATATGGATGAGGGTCTTGTTAGTTACCCGACTTAACGGGACGTCTCAAGATACTAACTGATGATGGCCATGCAACACCTCTCAGCGCATTAGGCAAGTTCTTTAGACTGGCCTTCATCTTGCTGTCGCCCTTGGTAAGATTCCCGGAGTTGAATCCAATTAAACCGCAAATTTCACCCGTTTTTGTGCTCCCCCGCCAATTCCTTTAAGTTTCGATCTTGCGACTGTACTCCCCAAGTGGCTTACTTAATGCCTTCGCTGTGGCACTACATTTTCTCGTAGAAAATGTAACGTCTAGTAAGCAGCGTTTACTGCTAGGGCTACCCGGGTATCTAATCCGGTTTGTTCTCCTAGCCTTCGTCCCTCACTGTCAGATTCGTCCTGGGATTGCGCCTTCGCCACTGGTGGTCTTTTTTGGATTAAAGGATTTTACTCCTACCCAAAAAGTTCCCAATCCCTCTTCCGATCTCTAGCCTGAGAGTATCTATACCATGCCATTCAGTTAAGCTGAATGATTTAAATATAGACTTCTCAAGCCAGCTACGAACGCTTTAGACTCAATAAAAGTGGTCACTACTTGGGCCATAGGTATTACCGCGGCTGCTGGCACCTATTTGCCCAGCCCTTATTCCTAGTACCATTTAAAAATACTATAAAAGTTCTTTCCAAAAAGAAAAGAACACTTGGGGTCCCCCTATCACGCTTTCGCGCATTGTAAAGTTTTCGGGACTGCTGCACGCCGTAGCGCTAGGGTCCTTGTCTAAGTACCCTTCTGAGGGAAACCACGCTTATGGCCCTTACTGATCGTAGATTTGGTGGGCCGTTACCTCACCAACAGTCTAATCAGGCACAGACCGATTGCGACGCTGAATACTGCGGTATCAGCAGTAAACATTTTCACAATAAGATCATTTCAGAAATTATTGCTATGGAGATTTACTCTCAGTTTCCCGAGGATATTCCCCTCATCGCCGTACGTTATCTGTGTGTTGCCTCAGCCGTACGCCATCCACTATTACCTAGCAGATTCGACTTGCATGTCTCATTCGAACCCCAATAGCAGTGACCTCCAGCAGGATCAACTGGAATTGTGGATCTGGAGTCCATCATGCATTAACATCTCTTATATGCACTCATATCTCTCATCTGCTTTTTTTTGAAAAGCATCGAATTGCATTTGGTCTACAAATGGAAAGGTGTTTTCATCGTACCAAAAAAGGCACTCCGCACACACCGAGTTTGTAGATACTCTATTTACATCAATCACCAGTATATAAATTTTATCTAAATTCATTTCCACATGGATAGTCGTTTTATTCGCTCTAAAATTTTGATATTCAAACATGTGATATTGCAATATAACGCCTCAATAAGGCATGAATTAACTGGTTAGCTTGTCTATATCTAAACCCTTTGATCTAAGATAATCCCATGTGTTCTTCTCATACTTGTACATGACATCGCCTTTTTTATCCTTCTCTATGTCCCATGGCTTCACTATGACTATATCGCCTTCTCTTACCCATAGATACCTGCTTATGCTTCCTTTTATCACACAGAGGCGCGTCTTGTCATCGCTGCATTTGACATACATTCTGCCGAAGCCCAATAGCTGTGTCACATATCCAAACACTTCTCCATTCTTCGGCATTCTAAAATGTGGAACTTCTACCATATTACTCTAAACTTAGGAGGATATCCTATTAATTCCTTTATTTTTTCTTAAAAATCAAATCTAAAGCATCTTTCTTTTGACGAACTTATCTGTGAGACCTAGATAAACGCCTAAAGAGTAAGCAGTTCCAAGATCTATATCAGTAGGGACTTGAAACTTATTTCCAAGTACACTGACCTCTGCTTGGTATATATCGATAAGCTCACCGTTTTGATCATAAGTCATCATCGGAACGATCGTACCATCCTTTGGGCGAGGGAAATCATATGAGTCAGCAAGCTTCTTCGCATATGACATCGGCAGTATCCCCGGACCCCTGCTGATGTATATATCCTCTAGTTTGAAGTACTTTTCTACTTTTCCCCTGAACTCCCTCGCAAGGTAAGCTGGGTTTATAAACTCTACATACACGCCGCCCTGGGGCGAATTAAGATCATTCATAAGAGTATATATAGGACCTATCTTTTCATGCGTTTCTATCTTAAATGGCCCCCTAAGTGGGTAATATTTACTCTTACCGTCAGTTATCTCTTCTAGTAGTAACACAGCATCCCCATCACTCAAGTCTAGACGTTTAAGCACGTCTGGATTCACCCAAATGCTATTGGGAGACACCTGCGGATTGTACTTTATAGTGCCTGGCGGTATAACAGAAGATCCAACCTCCGACAGAAGATCCTCCAAGTTTCCCGCTTTTCTAGTCATTGTCTTTTTCTCGTCTACCTTATTTTTAACTTCACTTTTAATGTAGTTGACATTAGAGTATATGCCCTTTCCTA
>JBMFTM010000004.1:0-5323 GCA_049967035.1 Candidatus Acidifodinimicrobium sp. | reverse complement strand
TTATTTTTAACTTCACTTTTAATGTAGTTGACATTAGAGTATATGCCCTTTCCTAGGTCTTTAGTACCTTTGTATACTGAGTCTCCTATGCTCTTGAACTTGTCTTTCAGGCTCATACTTCCTCCATCTCCTTGGTCACCTGCTCTGGTTTCTCATCTCTCAATGCCTTCAATAAAAGCTCTAGCTGGCTGGCACGAACCGGCTTCTTGGAGAATATCTCCAATCTAGGCCCAACAATGTTCCCCTTCAAAAAGTTATAAAAAGCCTTTAAAACCTTCTTTTCTAATCCTTCTCTCTTCTCATAAGCAATTGTCTTTCCATTTGAATTGTAGTCATCTGAACCGTCAATTCTCCAGTGTGTGTAGCCCCTTATCTCAAAGGATTCGTTCTTTATGTGCGCGTTTATTAAATCACGCTCTAGATGGCCTATGTTAAGACCAAGATTGCTCGCTTTCTTTGCAATGTTTAGAAGTCCCTCTTTATACATATTCATGTCATATTTCGGTTTCCTATCATAGAACCTGTAACCGTAGACCGCTTTGAAGGTCACCAATGGCCTAGTTTCACCTGTTTCATTATCTTTGTAGTATACTATGTTACCTCCACTGTCAATGTAAGGATCAACGGAGTAATCTAATAGATCCAAACCGCAGGATTTATCTGGGAAAACAAGTGCGCGTTCCTCCAGTCTATCCAATCTTTGATGCTCTAGAATAGTATTCTCTTGATTAGCTTGGGCCGCTCTTCCTCTCTCCACTTTAACATATAAACTTGCTAGCTCTGGATCTGCGTATATGTCTCCTATGCTTCCGCCACGCTTACCTAGTTGGCTGTCAATCTTACTGGCAAAGTCGTCTATCCTATTTCTAAATGGCTGATTCTCCTGGCTGATATCGGGCCCCTCTTTGCCGGGGATATTATTCGGAGCGTATCCGGTGAAGTTATACTGCATTCCACTCGGTTTAATACTTCTTTTCATATTAATCACTATGAAGTAATAGATTATAACTAATATAAATACTTTTCTAAATAGCAATTCAAAAAGAATTTCTATCTCTTTTCAAGCCAACAAAGATCTTCAAAAGACTAGATATATATAGACTTGAATTTATTATACCGATTTTCTATTGACTTCCAGTCTAAATTCGAAAAGAAAGGCTCTAAGTACTTCGCTTTGTCTGGGCCATAATCGACATAGAATGCGTGTTCATACACATCTAAAGCGATTATTGGTATAGCACCCCAGACTGCCCCATCATTATGAGCATCAGCAAGAAACACTCTTAGCTTACCATCAGTTGGGTCTATACATAAGACTGCCCACCCCCTTGCTGCTTTTGCTACTGAGAACAGTTCCTGCTTAAAATTATCGAAGCTCCCGAAGTCATCGTTTATCTTCTTGATGATACTCATCTCATCAGAGAAAGTACCATCTCCGCCAAGCATTTCAAAATAAAGCTCATGTAGTATTTGACCACTGGCGTTGAATGTTTCCTCTTTCTTCAGCGATCTGAAATCACTAAAATTTGCATTTGACTGTGCTTTATCAACCGACTTCAGCTTTGTGTGTATCTCATTTCTCTTCTTTACATATCCTGCGTAGTGCACATCATGATGGAACGCTAGCTGCTTAGCTGACAACCCCTTCAATTCTTTATACTTCAAGTTCTTCACTTCATACTGTATATCATAGTTCATATTTTTACCTCCTTTATTTGAACCTAGAATTCAAGAATATCAATGATACACATAAATTAATACTTTTTGTTATACATTAGTATAATTACCTACGTAAAGATATCAGAAAACTTATTATAGGGGCGATGTATCTGGATAGGTATGCCAAGATATGAAGTTGCAGATGATTTGGATGAGAGAACCAAAGATTTGAGTAGAGCCAGACAGTCTCTGATTGAGGAGATTGAAGCAATAATGTTCTATGACGAAAGAGCAGCCGCTACAAAAGACAAAGACTTGAAAGAGGTTATAATACACAACAGAGACGACGAAAAGGAGCATGCAAGTTTACTCCTGGAATGGCTAAGGAAACATGATGAATCTCTTGACAAAGAACTGAAGAAAACCTTGTTCTCGAAAAAATGAGATAAACCTAACGAATAGAAAAATATCTTTTTATATTTTCCTTGATTTTCTAACACACAAATAGGCTGGGGTCGTTGGGATTTGAACCCAAATCAAGCGGTTTCTTCTAATCATCCTTTTTACAGTCATTTTTCCAGTCTAGCTGGAGCCGCCTATTCTACCAGGTTAGACTACGACCCCTATGTGAATATCCTATACTTATCAGCTTCGTTTAACTCGGATATTATCCGCTCTCTTATACTTCTTCTAATGTCAAACTGCAATTCTACGCGTTTGTTTATATCATCATAACCTGTGAACGGGCTCTTTGTACGTTCACTTATGACTTTTTGGAAAGTCTTCGATCCTATACCGGGTATAAGCTCAAGGGAGTGCAACTTAACATTTATAGGCCCTAATCTGTTGATTATGTCCACAAATCTCTTCTCATCTTCCACTATTTTTTTGTCAAGTATCTCATTTAACAATTCTCTGCCCTTTTCACCAACTTTGCTCAATGGTATTCTGCTTATTATGTGGTGGATATCATCTCTCTTGCCTTCACCTATATAGACTTTCTTCCCAACGTCTATCTTGCCTTCTTTCTTGACGCTTGCAAGGAGAAGATCTAATGACTCTGTGAGTAAAATTGCAGATGGCCTTCTATCCTTTGAGTCTGACATCCCGTATGGAAAGTACTCTAACACATACGCATATTCATCTTTTCCCATATAGAAACTAACTCACTGGAACTTTTTTAAGGTTGCTATGATGCTGTTTAGGCTTTCCTCCGGTATAGCCAGCTTCAATGGAGAAAGGATAGCCCTAAGCTGATCTGGAGAATTAGGGCAAATATCGATTATCATCCTTAAATAATCATCCCTGAGATTAAGGTTTAAGTTAGACAGCGCCTTAAATGCATTTTCAAAGTCCTTTATCTTTACATTTTTATCCATATGCTCTAGTAGCTTCTTGCCAAAATCATACCCCTGATCTATGAATTTAGAGTAGTTCTCCTTAAGTTCTGTCTCTCCAAGCATTGTCTCATCAATTAATTCGTATTCCATATCATAATTTCTTCAAATGAACGGGAAGCACATCGATATACTTGAGCCTATTTCCGTCCTTTACCTCTATAGTATAAGCTCGGCCTTTATCTTTGACCACACGGCCGGATGCACCGAAAAACCTCCTATGTGGTATGTTCCTTTGGAAAAATGGTTCGGGTTTTATTATTACGTTGTCATTCACACTAAATGTCTGCAAGAACTTTCTTATAGGCACAGTCTTACGTTCATTATTGTCTCTTAATAACCTGTTCCTACTGGATTTATGCAAGCCTTTACTTCTTTTCATATCAAGTCCTAAGAAATACACCCCTTAAATACTTTAGCTTTCTATACCTGGAATCTTAGGGAGGTTGTCATTTGATGAATTGATTATCTTTATTATGCTAGTTATAGAGCCATTGCCTATCGTTCCGTTTACTATGCCGCCGATTATCGAGCCGTTCTCTGTGTGTATAGGGAAAGGATGCTCCTTAATTTCGCAGCTCCTTATAAGCATGCCCTCTTGGATCATCAAGGATCTAATCTTATTGTTTATGGCTAGTATAGCTGATATATTTGAACTTGTCGCTGCTGCAGACTGCTCTCCTGCCAGCTTCTTCAATTCATAGGATGTGGAATTTAGAATGCCAGCTATCTGCGCTTTGCATGTCGAATTTATTGAGAGGTTGCTTAGGAATCTCCCTATGTTCTCATTCTGGTCGTTTATATCGTCGCTTATTTCATTCTGTATTTCAGTCTCATTGAATCTATCGTTCAAGAATGAATTGTTTATAATGGCTCTATGCATATATGAATCGTATAAATCTGAATTCATTTGGCTGTTTATTTGGGCTATCATGGACAGCGCAGCTGATATATTGTTAGATGATATTGACATATTAGCGTTCTTAGCCATACTCAATAAGCTGTCCAACTCCTTTGATAAAGACAAAGCAGTTGAGTTGTTTAAGCTTACATTGTATATTGATAAATTATAGTAATTTAATTTACTTAGTATATCGGAAAGTTGACCTTTAATAGAATCGAGCTCCTTTGCTACATTTATAAGTGTCTTGTGTAACTCGCTTTCATTCTCGAAGGCCTTATGGAACTGCTTAAGTAGACCAAATGCTGCATCCGCAACCGACTCTGATTCATAGGTGATGTTATTGTCTTTTAAGTAAGCGTCTATCTGTGCTACCACTGAAGGTATCCCAACAACCTTCACATCGGTTATATTTTCTGTCTTTATGTACTTTACTATACCTGGCATTTGGGCTGTCACATTGCTAACCAACGCCATCGAAGAATTTACTGATGGAAGAGATCCTATTATCATTGAAGCATTCCAAGCATTTTGGTTTACTCCGACAATTAAGTATCTGCTAACTTTCTCTGGAGGTACAAATGATTCATTTTCATTTGAATACCTGACCGAGATACTCTTGCTAACCTGTGATTCAACGACTGGTAGAAGGTCTTTAGGCCCGAAGAAAGTTATATTTGTTATATTATGACTTGAAAGGTATGACAGTACCGGTAAAGGAATGTTGTTGAAGTAAAGAGGGAATAATATGCATCTATTTCTAGCGCTGTAGATACTGCCGGCGAATTGATATGAGTAGTACGATGATGGATCCTCATTGTAAGGTACTATCACTGCGCATGAAGTATTAGCTGAAGGAAGGAAATAATCCGCTAAGCTTATAGCTGTATCGGGGGCAGTTATACCAAAGATCCTTAGAACGTTGAAACCAGCATTCTGCAAAGCCTGGACTGTTTGGTTGGAAATAACCGCTGGGCCGCCCACTAGTATTATATTCTTTATGCCCTGTGCAGTCAGGTTAGCTATCACCTGCGGAGATATTAAGGTCGAATTCAATGATATCACGGGTATGCCATAGAAAGACGCAAGTGGGTAAGACGAAAAGTAATCTATAGAGTTTATACCTGTAGTGATTATAGCAGTATCACTTGATGAAGGCTGAAAATATGATATGTTCGGCAAAGCATGTGAAACTGTCACTAAGAACAGGGAAAGTAAGAATACAGCGCCGAAATAAAGATATATGTTTTTCATCACCATATCTTCTATTAATTTTTAAGCCTATTTAAACTTTGCGCCAGCCTAAACTAAACATGTTTTTCTAAAAGAACACAAAATCTGCAGAGGAGGGGATTTGAACCCCCGA
>JBMFTM010000003.1:0-31854 GCA_049967035.1 Candidatus Acidifodinimicrobium sp. | reverse complement strand
CAGACTTGGGCTCTGGTGACCTGGGTTCAAATCCCAGCAGCCCCATTTTGATATAAGGCGCTTAATCTTCTACGATCGTACCATTATGGCTTTTATTAGAGATAGCTGAATTAAGTTCATTTAAATTGGTTCCTATAAAGTCTATTCTAATATTTGATCTCTTTGCAAGTTTGCTGGCAACAAGGTCAAACACAAAAGGCGCCTTTGCTTCACGAGAGTCATATTTTTCAGCAAGTTCAATTAGTTCCTGATGTGTTATCTTCGAGAACTTTTTTGCCCCCGCTTCCTTTGGGTCTTTATCATATATGCCACTTTGTGCACTTACGTTTATCAATTTCTTCGAGCCAAGGGTCTCACAGGTTATTATAGAAACTGCGTCCGTTGTTATCCCTGGCATAAATCCGGAGCAGAATATTATTCTATTTTTACTTGCTTCTTTTAAGGTCTTTATATCCTCGGCTATTGATGGAAAAACTCCATCTAACCCCTTGAATATGGATTTAGCCGCTAGAGCATTCACACGTGTGAAAGCAATACCGATCTCATCAAGAGCGAATTCACTTACGCCTTCTTCTCTAAGGGCTTCTATATATTTCCTATTTACAAAACCACCCCCGACGATTATAGCGAATTGCATCTCTTTATGTTTCTTCAATAACTCCCTGAATTCTTTTAAGTATTGAATATTTAGGCCCTTCTCATTCGATACTACACTGCCTCCAAGAGAGACACAAATGGTTTGCATAACCCTCCATTTTTAGATATGTTTGTGTCCCCATCTATTTAATCTTTTGTTTAGTTCACTCTACTGATACATGTCTAAATCGTCATTTTTGAATAGCTCTTTTAGATACTTATTAAGGAATTTTTCATAAGCATCAAGCGCTTCCTTGTTCCAAGTAGATATCTTAGATAACCCAGAATGATTGAAGTCTCTCCACAGTAGATATGTTTCTCCTTCCTCCTTCTCTTTGTCATATCTTAATATTGCAATGTAGTACTCCCCTGCAAAGATCTCTCCACCAAGCACTAAACCTCTATTGAGAAGGTCTTCATCTTCCTTTTTCAGCTCCAACAAATCTTCTAAAAGTTTACTATTTTCAATAATATGTAACCTCGGCGTAACACCTTTTATGTATTCGGGGATGATGTTTGTTTTGACAATCAGATCATTAAACTCTTTATCATTGAAAACTAAATGAGTGAACAGATCAAAATACTCACCTTCTTTCAATTTATAAAGATAATCCTGAATTTTAGCAAATTTTTCACCAGCTTTACCCTTTCTTTTTAGGTATTCGATATCATTGTAATCCATCATATATAATATCTGAATAGCAAAGATATTAATGCTTTTTTAGCCATTCATTTTCTGGTATCTTCACGACCTTACCTTTCACTTTATCCTTTTCGTATCTCTTGCCAAGCTGGTCTATCTTCGAAAGGAACGCTTTCCCTAAGTCGAAGTTTAGATGATCTGCGATTGCAAGGCATGAGAAGAAAACATCCGCAGTTTCATTTTTAACTTTTTCAAGTAGATCCTGACCTGCCCTGCTCTTTAGGAGCTTGTCCATCTTCTTTCCGTCTCGCCATATGAATAGATCCATCAATTCATTTGACTCGATAGAAGCATTCATAGCCAGATCTTTTACAGTTTGAAATTTCCTCCAATCCCTCTCATCTATGAATTTTTTTGCTATCTGCTGGTATTCCTTTAATTCCATATCTACAATATACATCTTTGACGTTTTAAAGTTATTTTAATAAAATACAGGATATGGACATAACATTTATATATTGTGCGACCTCTTCTATTTGGTATGGCTATAAAAGCTCCAAAATTGAAGGATAAGGCGAATATTAGGATAATTGCGCCAGCCAGCCCTCCCGACATGAAGGTCTTATCCGCTGGTATAAACATACTCAAAAAAGCAGGATATACAGTGTCCCTCGGTGATAATCTAAGGAGACTTGTGCAGCGAGCAGATCTTGCAGCCCCGGATAAAGATAGAGCAGATGAGTTTAATGCTGCTTTCAAGGACCCATCAGTTGACGCGATTTTCTGCGCTAGAGGAGGATACGGCTCTACAAGGATTGTCCCATTAATCGATTATGATGTAATAAAGGCTAATCCCAAGATATTCATGGGCTACAGTGACATAACTTCCCTGCATTTAGCTATACATAGATTTGCCAATCTGATAACTTTTCATGGCCCTATGCCGGGTGCAGATCTTGATGAGATGAAAAAACCGTCTTTCCTTGGCTTCTTGAAGGTATTAAGGGGGGAATCCAATGATATAGTGTTCAATGTAGACAAGATCATAAAGTATGTAGTCCCAGGCTTTGCAGAGGGCGTAAGTGAGGGCACAAACATATCAACATTTGCATCGCTTATAGGCACTGATTATATGCCAGATCTAAAGGGGAAAATCGGATTCTTTGAGGATATAGCCACAACTTCGAGTGATGTGGATAGGTATCTTTTTAGACTTAAGCTTGGGAAGATTTTAGATAAGTTCAATGGGTTTGTATTCGGTGATTTCACTGACATACCTAAGTCAGAAGAAGCTCTTCCAACGATAGAGGAGATAATACAGGATTACATGCTGGACCTGAAAAAACCCTCGCTTTATGGGCTTCCATTTGGTCATGGAGATGATCAAATGCTCATACCTCTTAACGCAAAGGTTAGAATATCAAGCGATGAACCTTACCTACAGCTTTTAGAAGAAGTCGTTAACTGAGGGATAATTTTCACTCACTACAACAGCTTAGATCTTCTATATTGTGATAGAACGATAAGGCAGCTAATTTAGTTATCTCACTTAAAGTTGGAAACATATGGACTGTGTCTATTATGTCGTCTATCGTTAGATTGAACTTCACAGCGAGAGTAGACTCATGAATCAGATCCGCAGCATTTTCCCCGACTATCTCTACACCAAGTATACGTTTTGTCTTTGCATCTATAACCATCTTTATCAGAATCCGCTTGCTAAAACTATATATATTATAAAAATCACTTAATCCTTATAGTACAACCAAAAAAGTAAGGGGACAACTTATCTAGAATGTAGATCGGTTGTTTTAATTTATGTTCAAATGTAAGGCGAAAGCCGTTGTAAAAAGGAAGCTGAGTTAGAGCAACTTCTTACTTTTATTGGCCGTATTATAAGGAGGTACGATTATGGCAAAGATAGGGCCAGCTTCATTCAAGTATGTTTTGAAGGCAAAGTTTAAAGCAGAGAGCATGGTTGAGAAACCAGACATAATAGGAGCCATATTTGGGCAGACAGAAGGGCTCCTCGGCGATGAACTTGACTTGAGGGAAGCGCAGAGGAATGGAAAGATAGGGAGAATAGAAGTTGAGAGCACAGCAGCAAATGGCGAAACAACTGGCGAGATAATTATCCCAACCTCTTTAGATTTAGCTGAGACAGCACTGATAGGGGCAGCGATAGAAACGATAGATAGAATAGGACCTTCAAAGGCAACGATTAAAGTTGAAAGTGTGGAAGATGTAAGAGTATCCAAAAGGGAGTATATCGCTAAGCGGGCCGAAGATCTGCTTCAAAGTTCTATGAGTAAGAGTTCTGTAGATACGACTGAGTTGCTTCAGAGATTATATGAAAACGTGAGGCAAAAGGAACTGGTTGAGTACGGCTCAGAGAAGCTTCCTGCCGGCCCCGACATAGACAGTTCTGAAGAGGTGATAATAGTCGAGGGAAGGGCGGATGTTCTTAACATGCTGAAGCATGGGTTCACCAATGTTATAGGCATGAATGGGACAACTATCCCTCAATCTGTGATAGAATTGAGCCACAAGAAAATAATAACACTGTTTGTTGATGGTGATAGGGGAGGGGATATGATAGTGAATGCCTTTACTCAATCAGGACATGTTGATTTCATAGCTAAGGCACCATCCGGTAGAGAGGTTGAGGAGCTGACAAAGAAGGAGATAAACCAGGCCTTGAGAGCCAGGGTGACACTTGAAGAGTACTCTCCAGGCGCGTTCAAGAAGGAGGGGAACGGGCAGAAAAAGGAGGAGAAAGAGGTTAACATCCCAGATGACGTCAAAAAGAAGATAATACCTCTTATAAATGAGATAATAGGCACAAGAGGGGCCTTCTTAACCGATAATAATTTCAATATAATCGGAAGGATTCCGTATAAGGAAGTAGACAGTGCGATATTAAACATAGAGGGGGTCTATGCGGTTGTCCTGGACGGTATTGTCGATGATGATATAGTCAGGAGTGCGGAAGAAGTAGGAGTGGCTTATATTGTCGGCAGCAGGGTGAGTAGCACGAGCGAAAAGATAACTCTCCTTTCTTATGAGGATATAGGATACAAGTACAGATGACTGTAAGAATCAATAGTCTGTAAATTTAAAGTTTATAATTTTGTTGATATTACAGTGTAATATGCAGCAGGAAATAATAAGCTTGATATATGTGGTTATAGGTATTTCTGGTTTATTCTCAATATTCTTCACTTTTTCTATCGTTAGAATACTCTTCAAGCATAGGCACGATAATGCGCCATTGACAGTGTTCATGCTAAAGCCTATCGACTCGCAGAAGTACATAAATCTATTCATTTATCCAGCCGTTTTTATCCTATTGACTGGGGTATCAACGATAATGCAGAGATTTGTGGGGGCGCCAAGTTTCAACAATTTTATGTTCACTCTGTTCTTTTTCTTGTCTTACATCTTCGGGCTGATAACTATAGTGGTATTCCTATATGTGGTCTATGCGTGGTATAAAATGATGAGGAGGTTTGCATGATGATCTTCTCTTTCATATACAACAGCTTTGATTTTTACTATAGAATTATAAGTTTTGTGTTTAACTTGCTTGCCTTTGTATTCCTATTCATAGGTATATACAAAGTTAGGAAAAATCCCACTCAGATGTTCGCCAAGATATTTGTTAACCCTAAGAAGACCATAACTGCCTTCTTTTTCTTGCTTGTGTCGGCGGTCGCGATAGCAGTGGGATACCTATCAACTGGTGTAATCTCCTTTTACAACCCTGGGACAATAATTTGGGAGTATGCTAACTTAGTTGCTTACTTTGGGTTGATGATGTTTTCAATCCTGTTTTTCAATTTCAAGTAGAATGTCATTTAGATGACTTTTTGTCTATAAGAGAAATTAAGTCCTCTATTATTTTAGCTGCTAAGGTTTCCGTGCTTTTCTCTTCTGGTATAGGTCTCACTTCATTCACGTCTGCGCCAACAACATCTGCAGCATCTACAACCTTTTTAAGGACATTTAAGAATATCCAATAAGTCATCCCGCCCGGCTGCGGCGTGCCCACTCCCGGCGCTATTGATGGGTCAAAAACATCCATATCAACGCTGATATAGACTTTTCTTCCTCTTATTCTCTTAAGTATGTTATTGATCTTAGCTTTTGAATTTGCTTCCTCAATGTAAGTTATAAATATCTTTCTTTTTTTTATCTCCTCTAATTCATTCATATTAAGGCTTCTCACGCCAAATATGATCACCTCCCTATTTTGGCTTATCAATCTGCAGGTGCTAGCATGGTTGATCTCAACCCCTAGCATGTCCTTTTTGAAGTCCGCATGCGCGTCAAATACCAGGAATATTGTGTCTTTATCAAATGCAAGAGAGGCCCCATATGTCATCGTGTGCTCACCACCTATAAGTATCGGTATCTTATCATCTTGGAGCACATCTGAAACAGTGTCCTTTATGCATTCTATGCTCTTTTCCATATCTGGTGGCAACTCAAGTTCATTAAGTGTGTAAATTTCATCTTTTACTTCGCGGTCCGTCTCATGGTCGTAGTTTTCGAGTGATATCGAAGCATTTATTACCTCTCTTGGCCCAAATCTCGTGCCCCTTAGAAAAGATGTTGTCATCTCAATAGGCACAGGTATGATAACATATTTCGCATCGCTATACGCTATCACTTCCCCTAAGAAGCTGTTACTCCCCTCATAGATGAACTCTTTTCTCTTTGTTTTGTCTTCCATTTTATAAACTAAATTTTCACCCTCTTCTGCTCCTCAAACATCTCTTCGATTTCTTTCACGGTGTTTGTATCCTCTGCTTTTTTGTCAGTCCTAATGAATGTAACAGCCCTAGGGAAGCGGAGCGCATATCCCACCCCATCTTTTGCACCGCAAGTATGTATAGGGCTCTTAGTTATCTCATCAGCTTTGATAGCAATTACATACTTTGGTTCAACCCATACATCTGGGACGAGGATAGAATCGACTCTTGCTGGTTTTTTGTCCACTTTCTCATCATCTAATATCTTTCTTAGCTCCTTGAACTGCTCTTCGCTGAACCCAGAGCCTACTTTTGCGATGGTCTTGAACATATCGGCTTTCTCATCATATACACCTACAAGCAGCGCGCCTATGCCTAGAGCAGCTCTCAATCCTTTCCCTTTGAAATATCCTAATATAACAGTATCAATAGTATCATCTAGCCGAGATTTGTAGGATCTCTTTAATTTTACCCAGTTAAAGTTTCTCGCGCCAGCTGCGTATGGTGCATCGAGTTTCTTTGCAACCACGCCCTCTAATCCATTTCCAACTGTAATCTCAAAAAATTTATCAAATTCTTTAGGATTGTCGGTTATTATTATAGAGGACTTTGAAATGGTTCCTTCTTTTTGGAATATCCTCTCTAAGGCTTCCCTTCTTTTTGAATACGGCTCGTTTATAAGCTGTGCATCGTCTAATAACATTATATCAAATACAAACAATCTCAGCGGAAAATTCTGTGAAACTTCTTCAACATTATGCTTCCTTTTTCTCTGGATAGTTATCTGGAATGGATATAATGTGTTTGTTTCATCGTCGTAAGTAAGTGCTTCGCTGTCAAATATAATCTTCTTTATCTTTAGTTTTCTAACGGCTTCGGTTATCTCTGGCATATAGCTTGTTATGTCCTCCAAATTTCTAGAATAAACCTTCACTTTGTCCCCATCCTTATGCACCTGCGCTCTGAATCCATCGAATTTTTGATCTACAGCACATTTTCCTAACTTCTTTATTATCTCCTCTGCACTTGGAAGTCTCTCCGCAAGTGCAGGCCTTATAGGCTCCATGGTCTCAATTTTGAAGTCCCTAACACCCTTCTCCCCATCTCTATAGAATACCTCTGCTACTTTACCTAAATTGGAACACAAATTGAAGGCCCTTTCAAGTTCAGCTTTGAAATCTCGGTTATGTAATTTTGCCATAGAAAGAGCTTCCATTATTGTCGCTTCTCCCACGCCGAGTCTAAGTTTCCCTAACATGAACCTCACTATGTACTTCGATTCTAAGCCAGAGGCTTCTTTTAGAAGATCTGATATAAGTTTTACTTTCTTATCTACGCTCCCCTCTCCGCTGGTCTGTGCTATATCCATCAGTTTATTGTATACTTGACTGATAGTCAAAGTGCTTCCTTTGTCCTCGCCATTTAACTCTTCTGCTATGTTGCCTAAATCTCCCTTCTCTTTGTACATTTTTTCTATCTTTTCTAAGCTTGTTCCATAAGCCTCTGCGATCGCCCTTTCAGCCATCTTGTCAGCTACTCCTAGCTGTACGTTGAAGAAGGGTGGTAGAAGTGTCTCCTGGAGCATGTAGACTGCCTTAGCGATGTCTTCTTTGGGTATCTTTGCCAGCGTTTCAGATAGGATGTTGAACATGTCAAGTCTTTTAGTAGTTGCTTCAAGCTTTCTAAAGCACTCACTCAACTCATAGAATTTCATATCGAGCTTTAAACATTCTAATATTAAATATTTGACATTTTGCTTAACAAAAACTAAATATTTAAGGCAGGATAGTTTCCTTTACCATTGAATAATATTATGGTTAATGAATTAGATATAGAGAAAGTAGCTTTGAAGAACGCAATAGATCATGACGGTAAAGCCGATGAGAAAACCGTCCTCTCCAAGCTTATAGGTTCAGATAAGTCTCTTTTGAAAGAGATAAACTCTCTGAGGAATACTGTGGCGATTGTAGTATCGAACGTAAATTCCCTTGACAGGGACTCTCAAATGAAAAGAGCGAGTGAATTAGGTCTCAGTTTAGAGAGTGAAAAGAAAGAGGAAGCGTTTGACTTAAGGCCGCTTCCAAACGTAGACAGGAAAATTGTCTTGAGGTTGCCCCCAGAACCGTCGGGATACATGCATCTAGGGCATGCAATCTCTGGCATGATAAACTATCTTTACAAGGAGAAGTATGATGGCATGCTTTGGCTTAGGTTTGAGGATACAAACCCAAATCTAGTTAGGGAGGATTTTGTCAATAGTTTCGAAAGCGGATATGAATGGTTAGGGATAAAGTGGGACAAGAAGAAGTTCATAAGCAATGACATGGACATAATATACTCTTATGCTGAAAAGCTCATAAAGGAAAGAAAAGCTTATCTATGCACTTGCGAGCAGGCTAAAATAAAAGAGGACAGATCCAAAGGAATAGAATGTAAGTGCAGATCCAGGAATATAGACGATAATTTGGCCCTTTTCAATTCAGCAAAGAGAGGAGAGTTTAAACCGGGACAAATAGTTGTCAGGATAAAAGGCGACATGAGAAGCAAGGATTTCTCACTCAGAGACCCGACCATATTCAGAGTAATAGATACTGACTATAAACCTTATCACCTATGGCCGTTGTATGATTTCGCGAATACGATAGAAGACCACCTATGTGGGGTTACCCATGTTTTGAGAAGCAATGAATTTAAGACATCTCTGCAGGATTACATAAGGTCAACTTTAGGGTTTGAATCGCCGCAGGTCATCCAGTTCTCTAGGTACAACTTTGAAGGCACACCATTCTCAAAGAGGAAAATAAGGGCCTTGATAAAGGACGGTAAGATAGACAGTTGGGATGATATCCGTTTGCCGACTGTTTCCGCCATAAGGAGGAGGGGCATACAGCCAGAGGCTATAAAAGAATTCACTCTTAGAGCAAGATATTCTAGTTCATCCCATGAGTATAGTTGGGAATTGCTTTTCACTTTAAACAGAAGAATTTTGGATCCAAAGGTTAAAAGACTTTTCTTCGTGCCTTCGCCAATTCTTCTTGAAGTCAATGGGGTGGAGGAGAAGGACGTATCTCTGAAGTTTCATCCATCTGAAGATATGGGTGAGAGGAGGATTAGGATAGATGGGAAATTTTACATACCATTTGATGACATCACTGACATGAAGGAGGGGGATGAATTAAGGCTTAAGGAGTTATTCACCGTTAAAATAAAGGAAAAAATGAAAAATAAAATATTAGCTGAGATCTCATCTTATGAACACAAAGGACAGGAAAAGATAGTTCAGTGGGTTACTGAGAATAATTTGAATGTGAGTGTCGTGCTCATAGGAAAGCTTCTGAATGAAGATGGGTCTTATAATCCAAACAGTATAAAGATGGTCGATGGAGTTGCTGAGGCAAGTGTTGGCGACCTTAAAGAAGGAGACATAATACAGTTTGAAAGGTTTGGATTCTGTATACTCGATAAAAAGCCTGAGAATAAGTTCATATTTATAAGCCGCTAAAAAAGCGTATGGAAAGTATATCCACAGAAGAAGCTGAAAAGTTGGAGATTAAAGTCGGAAGAATAATAGAAGCTAAGCCGTTCTTAAACGCAAGGAAACCCGCATATAAGCTGGTAATAAATTTTGGTGCAGCAGGAATGAAAAAGAGCAGCGCGCAGATAACTAAGCTGTATTCTGTGGATGATTTGATAGGAAAGCAGGTTGTCGCGGTCATGAATTTTCCACCGAAGCAGATTGCAGACTTTATGTCTGAAGTGCTTGTATTGGGTATAGAAACGGAAGAAGGTGTTGTTTTGCTGAAGCTGGACAAATACGTTTCAGATGGGGCAAATATAGGATATCTATAGAATCATCTTACTAATTGACAAAGGAGGCAGAGTTTGCTAAGCCGCTGTATCAAAGGGCCATAATAAACCATAATATAATAAAATATATCCCCGCAGGTGGATTCGAACCGCCAACTTCCGGTTTCAGCGTCGACTGGAACTTCTCATAGCACTGCTGCGCAGCACTCAAAAAATCTCTACAGCCGGACGTTTTGCCGCTAGACTATGCGGGGAATAAGAATTAATAAATCCCAACAAATTTATAAGCCTTCTGCTGCCTATACCGGTCTTATCTTAAGCCATCATTTTGGCTAAATATCACTGCACGCTTTGCTTTATAACGTCATCGATCTGTGGCTTTATAGTTTCACTGAGGTTTCCTAGAATCTTGCCCAAGTTGCTTTCAAGCTTCTTGTAGTCATCCTCGCACATATAACCCCTGTATATCTCAACTCTAGGTCCGAATCTTAAGCCAACGTCGACGGAGAACGTCTTCGTGTCCGCTTCACACAGATCTTTTCCACATACTGGGCAGACCTTTGTTGCTATCCTTTGCTTACATACATCACATATTGTGACAGTCACCTTCGCCATAATCGTACCTCCTTATCATTAAGGCTCAACTTTATATCAAGCCTCTCTTGCATAGAATTTCCATATCATTTTAACCTTATAAATATATGATTTTAGGTGCTCACCTCTGCATATAAAAGCGTATTTGCCGGCAGTTTAGCATAGAGTTAACTTTTTAAATCACAGACGCTAAGAGTGAGCATTATGGGAATGTCAAATTCATCGACTTTAAGGAAGAGAACTGGCGGACTGAAAGGCAAGAGGAGAGATAAGAGGAAATTTGAGTTCGTGAACCTTGTGAAACCTATAGAGGTCGGAGAGAAGGAAATAAAGGTTTTGAGGTCATTGGGTGGGGGAATCAAGATCCGGCCGCTCTATATAGACGAGGGTAACATGTACGACCCAAAGTCAAAGAAACATATTAAGGTAAAGATAGTCAGAGTCCTGGAGAATCCAGCTAATAGGGCGTATGCAAGGATGAATATAATAACAAAAGGCAGTGTTCTTGAAACCTCTGAGGGAAAAGCGAAGGTGACCAACAGGCCCGGTCAAGATGGCCAAGTTTCCTTGGTTAAAATTGAGTGAAACCAATCATTAAATATCAGTACTTGGTGTATATACAATATGGATGGAGAGGAGGATCTCAGTCTGGACCTAGTTATGGAGCAGCTTAATGCAGTCTTCACAAATACTTACCTTTTAAAGTCTGCATTAGAGAAGATAAATGGCAAGAGCTTAGAAGAAAAAGTTAAGACACTTTCAAATCACATAGCTAGGATAAACTCGGACCTTGAGAAGATTAGAGTTTTCGTAAGGTGAAGCAATGTAGAATATCTAAATGGAAGAAAAGCCATGCGTGTTCTGCGCCATTGCATCTAAGTCTACAAAATCATACATTGTATATGAGGATGACTTCATAATCGGGGTGCTAGATATAAACCCTGCGAGTAAAGGTCATACGCTTCTCATACCAAAGAAGCACTACAATTCTTTGTATGAGATGCCGCAGCAAGAGTACATGTATCTGCTTTCAATAGCTAGGGCAGTCGGCTATGCGCTGATGCTTTCGCTTAGCCCTTCCGGTGTCGACATATTGTACACAAAGGAGCTTTCAAAGGGTAATTACAATCCACACGCTTTGTTGCATATAATTCCGAGGTTTGAGGAAGACAAAGTAGCATATGTCTGGGAGCCCGTCAAGTTTGATGATTTGACGTTATCGGATACAGCAGCAAGCATAAGAGGGGTAATAGAGAGCATAAAGAATGAAGGGGCAAATGAAGGTGGCTTAGCAGAGAATAAAAGACTTCAGAAACCAGTTGAACCTAAAGAAGCTGCTGTAAAGGAAGAATCTACGGTTGACAAGAGTGACTTTAAGGAAGTCGGCAGGAAGCCTGTTGTTTTTTAGTTACCGGTGTATTCTATAGACCTCTCTTTAAGTTTTTCTTCCTCTTCTATCTTATCCTTTATCTCCTTAAGTTCATCCTGTTTTATGTCAAAATATTCATAGAATTGCTGGGAGAGGCGGACAAACTTAAACTTACCTTCATGCGAAGTGGTGACAAAACCCCTCTTCTCAAGTTCTTTTACGTGTTGGTAAGCCACGCTTCCGCGCAGCTTCATCAAATCAGACTCTTTTATCTTGCGCCTTAAGGCTATTATGCTTAGAGTCATCAATAAACTATCTCTCATATCTGTTTTAAGCAGATCCTCTATGTTCGGCATAAGCTCATCCCTAAGTCGCATCCTGTAGATTTCTCCTTCTTTTACGATTAAGAATGCACTTTCATTCTCCTCGTATGTCCTATTCAGCTTATTTATCTCCCGCTCTATCAGTATCCTGTCAGACTTAGTCCTCTTCTCTAGTTCTTCCATCGGTAAGCCGCTACCAACTGCAAATAAGAGTGCTTCCACCCTTTGTTTTAGCTTCGGTAGTCTTTTTGTCTCGGGCATATCTATCCTCCAACGTTCCTTATGAATATCTCACTGAACGGTTCATTTTGTATGAGGTTCACCTTCCTTTGGGATGCCAGGAGTATGAGCGGCAAGAAGGTGTAAACCACCTCCTTTCTGCTTCTCTCTTCAAGTAGCGAAGAGAATGGGATAGACTCTGCTCTCTTAAAAAGGGATGACAGCTTTTTCATAAGGGTAAGCATTCTCTCCTCAATTTTTATTTCTTTTGGCTGTAGTTTGAAGTTTATCTTCTGCCTTCGCTGTAGGCTCATCATTTCCCGTATTATACTAAGTAATTCGGTTATGGTCCTAGGCTTCGTTCTACTGACTGTTAACTTCGGGAATATTGATATCTCAGCTGGCATTGCGCGTATATATGAGCTTTTTTCAGTTTCGCTGTGCTTTATCTCCTTTTCGAGAACCTTATCCATCAGAGCGTCAGATTTCATTTTCAAAAGGATGGCAGCGGTGTACACGAATTTTCCGCTGAATCTGAAGTCTAATGTCCTCATTTTTACAGTATAGTCAACAAATCTGTCAACTATCGTTATCAGATCTATATCGAGAGGGTTCATATTCTCCTCTCTCACTATAGTGGTTATCAGGTGCTCCCACCCTAGCTCGTCATTCAGGATCAGTGCGTAAATCTGTTCGTATTCCACATCATCCGAAGTAGTTTAATTTTTCGGCAGCGCCAATCTTTTTGTCTTCATACAACTTGGCCGCCTGCTCATTGTACGCCTTTATCTCCTCAGGTGTCAAACTTGGTTTTACAACTTGAAGTGCCTTTTCAAAGTGTCTTCTGTTTACCTTTGAGTTATTTATGTCCTCCCTAAGCGCAGCAAGGCCAGCCTCTTTTACTAGCCTCTCTATATCGGCGCCTGTGAAGCCCTCCATTTTATCAAGCAGATAATCTATGAGAGCTTTCTCATCTTCATCCAATGGCATCCTCTTTAGGTAAACTTCGAGGATCTTCCTCTGTTCATCCTTATTTGGAGGCGGGACGAACACTATGCTGTCGAACCTACCAGGCCTAAGTATAGCTGAGTCAACCTTGTCTATTCGGTTTGTGGCACCTATAACTATAACTCCCTTTAGATCCTGAAGTCCATCAAGTTCTGTCAGGAGCTGGTTCACCACAGTTTCCGCAGCGGGGTTCCCTTCATATCCAGTGCGCTTTGTCGCGAGTGCATCTATTTCATCTATAAATATTATAGATGGGGATACCTGTCTCGCCTTGTCAAATATTTCCCTTATGTTTTTCTCACTTTCACCGACGTATTTGTTGAATATTTCGGGGCCTTTTATGGTTATAAAGTTTGTTTCAGTTTCGGTTGCTATCGCCTTTGCAAGCAGAGTCTTTCCTGTGCCGGGCGGGCCATAAAGCAATATTCCCTTGGGCGGTTTTATGCCGATCCTCTTAAATGCATCGGGGTACTTTACCGGCCATTCGATCGCTTCAATAAGCTGTTTCTTTAAGTTTTCAAGCCCACCAATATCAGACCATTTTACATTTGGCTTTTCAACCAAGACTTCTCTCATTGCGCTAGGCCTTACATACTTAAGCGCCTCCATAAAGTCGTCTTGTGTTACCACAAGGTTGTCAAGCACCTTCTTTGGTATGTTCTCCGACTCTTTTATGTTGAGTTCGCTTATGTTTCTCCTTATCACGTTCATTGCAGCTTCTTTCACCAAAGCTTCTATATCCGCGCCTACAAACCCATGTGTTATCTTTGAAAGGTATGACAGGTCCACACTCTTGTCCAAAGGCATTCTCCTCGTGTGTATCCTTAATATCTCAAGCCTTCCATTCTGGTCGGGCACACCTATCTGTATTTCTCTATCAAATCTGCCGGGCCTCCTTAAAGCAGGGTCTATTGCGTTTGGCCTGTTGGTTGCGGCTATAACTATTACCTTCCCTCTGCTCTTCAGCCCGTCCATGAGAGTTAGAAGCTGAGAAACTACCCTGTGCTCAACTTCTCCTACACTTTCCTCTCTCTTGGTAGCTATCGCATCTATCTCATCTATGAATATTATGGATGGTGCGTTCTTTTCTGCCTCATCAAACAGGTCTCTTAGTCTCTTCTCTGCGTCTCCGACCCATTTGCTCATCACCTCGGGGCCGTTTATAGAGATGAAGTGTGCGCTGCTTTCATCGGCTACAGCCCTTGCAAGCAGAGTCTTTCCTGTGCCGGGCGGGCCGTATAGAAGCACTCCTTTTGGAGGCGTTACGCCTAATCTTATAAAGATCTCTGGGTGCTTAAGCGGAAGTTCGACCATCTCCCTTATCTTGCTAACTGCATCAGCTATCCCCCCAATGTCCTCATAGCTCACAGTCCTTACCCTTTCTTCGACAGACTTTACTGGCTCATGCGATAAGTTGATCTTTGTTGCACTTGTTACCACTACATATCCCTTTGGAGAGGTATTAAGGACTACGAAGGTCAATTCCCCAAATCCAAATATTGACGTGCCTGGGAATCCGTCAAGCATAATGTGTATAAACTCATCCCCGAATATGTCACCTATATTCCCTCCCCTGGTTGAGTTTCCTACTTTCACTAAATCGCCCTTCGTCAACGCCCTCTCATTTAAAAGTTTTGACAACAAAGCAGCATTGACCTTCACATTGTTTGAGGTAGGTGCAATTGTTATCTCGTCCGCTTCTGTAACCTCTGCTGGTCTTATTATCACGTTTTCCCCTATTGTGGCCTTTGCGTTTTTCCTTGTTGTCCCGTCCATCCTTATTATCCTTAGGTTAAGGTCTGCAGGGTATGCTCTGTCTACAAGTGCGACGGTTTTTCTATTTCCTTCTATCTCTACATACTCTCCAGGTCTTACACCGATCTGTTTTAGTATGTTATTGTCTACCCTCACAAGATTGTACCCGATATCATCTTGATGAGCTTCGGCAACCTTAAGTTCTATTCCTATGTTTTCTTCATTCGTTTCCATCTTCTAACCCCCATTCAAAGTTAAGTACTTCGCGTTCGCTGTACCTTATATTCCAACCATTGATAAATCTTTCAACGGCCCCCTTTGCGTCATAAGGTATCAGTATCACCCCTTTTCCTATTCTTTTTCCATTAACACTTTGTATCAGACCAGAGGTTTTACCTCTGCCAAAAAGTGCGTAGTTAAAGAGCATCTTATTTGTCTGATCCAAATTTGTAAGGTCATAGACTATCTCTACATACCTTTTAAGCCCAAACTTTGAAAGCAGTGGAGAGTTGTCTATAAGGCTTACACTGTCAAACATCATTTTGAACATCTCCTTGTTTATTATATCCTCCTCTTCAATAAATCTTACCAGCTTATCCGCGTATACATTCAAATCATTGTATATAAATTTATCAATATCATCCTTTATCTCATTTATTTCGCCATCTCTGACTATAACAGTGATTTCATCCCCTTTCTCAACGATATCAAATACCTTATTTGTTAAAGTTTGTGGTAATTCCATATGTTTATTATAAACATAACTAGTATTTAAGGTTTACTATAAACAGATCTAATGGTTTTAGATAGAAATTTCAAAAACTGCTCTAAATTCATTCATGGTTAGATATCACTCTCTTTCTGATTTTCTCAATAACTACAAATGAAATTGCCGCTATGACAAGTATTCCAGCGATTAAATATATGACTATGTTGTTTGGATATACAGGGAGGCTTTGGTACTCCCCTCGAAGATTTGAAAAGGTATAATTTTGTCCTGCAAATGAGAAGCTAATAGAATATGGCACTGCCGGCAGATTGGTGAACTGCGCCCTACCCAATAAACCTGTAGTATTTGAAAGAGTAGAGTTCTCTATATGTATATCTACCCTCTCAAAAGGCAAAGGAACTAGATAAATCGAGGGAGTGACATAGACATTTGTAGCATTGACATGGATTGTAAGGTTTGTGCTGTAAGTATAAAGTTTCACAGGCGAAGTTAAAATGTTTAATTTATTGTAGTATAATTTATAGATCGTTATATTTTGATCAGGTAATGACCAGAAGGAACCATTGAATTCGATTGCCCCAGAGAGGGCTATGCTAGATGGAGAGACTTGGTCCCCAGATAGCGATATAAAGTTAATAGTCAAGTGCAAGAACCTATAGAAATATAAGCTAACCTGACTTCCAATGAAATTGGTCAGATTATACCCGTCTATTAGATAATCACCTTGTCGCTCTGGGATTGGTATAAAATTGACCGAGGTGTTAGAAGCGTAGAATATCTGTGTGCCATTGGTTACGATTAATTTATGTACAGATTCTTGGTTCGACAATGGTACATACTTGTAGTACACGGCTTCAGCGCTGATGTTGCCTATAGGGCCGTAAAGTGTCACATCCATCTTGCTGTATTTATTGAGCAGAAGTGTGATGTTTATCGGATAGAAGACCGCTTGGCTGTATACATTCGAATAAATTATGCCGCTGTTATCTATCTCAATCCCCCTAAGTGTATATCTCTCTCCTTTCGTAGAATAATTCAAAGGAAACGCATAGTTCACATAACCTCCCTTGTTTATCCAATTTATTAGTGTAGAGTTCGCGTCATAGTTTTTAACCATTACTTCCACCTGCGGCGTAAAGTTTATGTAAATCTCCCCTGGGGAAGTTACAAAAAAGGAGGCTTGATTATTACTCGATGAGACTAGCCCGGATATCTTCGGCTCTATATACCTTATATCCCCAAGCGAGAGATTATACACAACTAAATTGATCTTCTCCCCAAATGTCAGGTTTAGGGTCTGATTTGTTGTATAATTCTTCCCATTTACTTCGAATATAGCGCCCTCTGCGTTTGATAGGAACGGTATCTGATAAGAGGTCTTTGCGAGTATCTGCACAAGTGGGTATGCTATAGGGCTCCCAATCCCAGTAACCATGCTATAATTCCCGTTGGCGCAGTAAAATCCATTGCATCCAGAATCTATCAGATGAAATCCGAAAGAGGGGGCAGTTTGGAACACCTCGTATAAGCTTGGGAGAAGTTGTATGTTTGTGCTGAGTTTCTGTTCGATCAATGAGGAGAGTGCAGACCAAGCTGGAGCGCCCATACTAGTCCCAGTAAGTCCCTCCCATGAGGCATTTATGTAAGCGCATATTGGAGTGCCAGCATTGAAGCTCACATCCGGGACCTCCCTATAGCTGCTTAACGGAGGCTGGAATACCGGCCTAGCGAAGAATCCACTTTCGCCACCCCCACTATCATTCCAAGCTGTCTCACTTATATAACCTCCAGATGATGATACCGAAAGTACCGTCCCACCCACTGATATGACATTAGGGCTTGAGGCTGGAAAGTTTACTGATAAGCTATTACCACCATTATACGCCCCCGAATCCCCACTTGCGGCGAAAACATTTATACCTTTATCGTATGCATTTTGAAAAATTGAGTTAAACTCAGACAGAGAGCTACTAGAGTACTCCCCCTCCGGCGCCCCCCAGCTGATTGATATAGCATTCACGGGGAGATTATTTACAGTGTAATTCACTGCGTTGAGTAAACTTGAAGAATCAGGGGTTATTACTAAATATATCTTAGCACCCGGTGCAAGAGAGTGGGTAACCTCTACATCAAGTGTCGTTTCTCTTGTCCAGTTAGAGTAGTTTACAGTTGGGGCACCATAAGGCTCAATTATAAAGAGATTCGACCCCAAGCTGAGAGGAGGAAGGCCATACGCATTGTCAAAGGTTGAAAGGCTTTGCAGAAGCCCTGCGGCCCCATGTGCGTCCACTATTGCTATACTCTCTCCGGCACCATTTATCCCCTGAGCATATAGCTGCGTGAAGTTATATGCTGTCCTTAGTTGCAATGGGGAGAGAAAAGGGCATGTGCCTTGATTATAGAGGGGGATCAGGTTAAAGTTAAGAGATACGGGGGTTTCAGCGAAAGATAAGGGAAAAATAAGAAAAGCTAACACCAAAAACGCTGCAGGCGCTACTTCAAGATAAATCTTTTTCATACATTATCTTTAGTTTTCGTCGGCTTAAATTAATTTTTGTGTCATCCAGACCACTAAGTTAAAGTTAAATACACCCACTTTCTATAGAAAAGAATGAAAATTCCATCTAAAGTCAATCGTTTTTGCAAATACTGCGGAGAGTACACTGAGCACACCGTCGTGTTGGTAAAGCCAGGCAGAAGGGGAACCATGACAAAGGGGAGCAGAAGAAAACTGTGGAATATTGACCACGGCTATGGGAGTACTCCCTACCCGATGTTTGAGCATAAAAAAATAAAAGTGAAAACCACAAAGAGATATGATATAAGATACAAGTGCAATAAGTGCGGCAAGATGGAAGTTCAAAAGAGGGGGAAGAAAGCCAAGAAGCTTGAGATAAAGTGATATGGAAGAGATAATCTTTAAAAACGTTGAGAGCGCATTTGTGAAGGTTAGATGTAAGAAATGCAAAAATGAGCAGATAGTTTTCAGTAGGCCCTCATCCGATGTGAAATGCTTAGTGTGTAACGAGCAATTGGTCAAAGCCACCGGTGGGAAGGGGGAAGTCCTCGGCGAAATAATAGAGACCTACTCCTGATTTTTGATCGACTTAACATATATATTTGTTGACATCCAATCAAATTCTATGGGCATCTCGGATGTGTTAAGATCAAGGAAGGCCACTTTTTTGTTCTCAGATAAGGAAGTCAAAGAGGAGACTATAGTAGATTTACTCGATTCTGCAAGGTTTGCTCCGAATCCGACGGGAATATATGAGTATGAATTTATCATAGTCGTAGACAAGGACATAAAAAAAGCGGTCAGTGAGGCTTGCCTTACCCCCAACATCGACTCTGCCCCGTTCATTGTGGTCATAGTTTGCAACCCAAAAAAATTGGAATCTCTATTTGAAAAGGAAGAAGCGAATGAGATATGTATAGATAACGCTGCGATGGTTGCTGAATTTATAATAGTTTATTCATCTGAAATTGGTCTGAGCAATGCGTCTATCACTAACCTAAACCAAGCAAAGATGAGAGAAGTCCTTGGTTTACCTGAGGATTATGTAGTTAGGTGGGTTATACCTATAGGCTATCCCTCCGAAGAAAGCAAAGGTTATGAGCAGGCACCACCAAAGATAGGCGATATGGTCCATATTGATAAGTTTTGAATTTTTCAAGCGATAAATAACATAGAGAGTGTTTTTAAATGTAAAATGCCTCTGATAATATACTAAAGGGGTGAATTCCAAATTTGGAGCTGTTGATGAATAAGAAAGGACAAGCGAGGATGCCTTCATCTTTTGGAGGGCTGGTACAGTACTACTCAGAGTACAAAAGCAAGATAAAGGTGAAGCCGCAGACAATCGTATTCATAGGAATAGCAATAGTTATTGTCGTTACTTTAGCCAGGATATTCTTAAGTTGATTACTGTATACCCCAAAATATGGAAAAAATTGATAGCGTTGGTATCTGATTATCATCTTATACCCTTTTCGAAGATAAATTAAACAACATAAAATACATAGGAAACAACCTAAAATCCAAAAATATAGAATTTTATCCGTAAACGGATCCTTCATTGTAAATGTCACTGATCAATTACTGGAGAGAAAATGAGAAATAAAAATAAATAAGGTTTTGAGGTCCGAGCAGCCCAAAACCTTAATGTTAATGACAATATACCCTATTTAAAACGATACTGTGAAACCATCGGAAACTGTTTCTAGGGGTTTTTTCGCAGATATTCTTCAAATTTTTCGCCTTCTGAAGACTTTACTCTTCTCCTAGGTTTTAGAACTCTTATGTTTCCATACCCAAAGTCCACTACGAGCAGGAAGGGGAAGCCAAGAAATGACGACTTATTGTAACCGTAATAATAGAGTACCTTTTTAGATGTCGATTTTATCTGAAAAAATACACATTTTTTGTGTTTGAATGCAATCAAATCATACTCGCCAAGACTGCCGCCGGATCTGACAACATGCCACCCATGTTTGCTTAAGATCAGCCTAATCTTCCTCTCTACTCTATATCCTTTTTTGTTGCTGAACATGACTCAATTCCTTTTCAATTTATTATTTCTTCCCTCTGGAATGATTTTTATAAATTTGTACCTTGAAAGCTTTGAAACAATCTTGCTTACCTTTGCCTTTGAATATCCGCTCTTTTGCACAAGTTCGTTCTGCATTATGAAGTCATCTTTTGGAATAAAGCTAAGTATCCTCTTTTCATCTCCGCTTAGAAGAATATTGAAGGGATTATATCTCCTCGTTTTTCTTCTTCGGAGAGATATGGTGTTCTTCTTTTTAGCTAGGATGAATCTAAGTTCGTATCCTAATATAGCTATGACTATGGCTATCAAGATGTAAATTATATCCAGCAGATCACTCTGCTGTTGCGGTTCGTGCACGGAGAGCTTGTACCCCAAGTAAAAGGGTATAATTACATACAGACCCGAAGAGTAAGACTGGTTCTCTATGATCCATCTTGCGTCTATCCTTTTACCATTCGTGAAAAATCCATATACACTTGGTCCGTAGTTATTCGGCTTGTTGGAGGTAACTGCATATGCACCCTCTGGCAGAAGCATATCAAGTTTGAAGTAGCTTGTGAATGAAGGGGGGATAAAGTAATAAGTATCCATGAAGTAAGAGTCGTTAACGTTGACATTCTCATTATATGTAAACAGTACGTCTAGTCTGCTGAATCCATTGACGCCATTTATGCTAAGTATCGAGTAAGAGGACAAGTTCTGATACACAAAATTAGTATGGGTGCCGTTAAGGTAGACGGATATGCCATAAGAATTGGCAGGGATAGGGACTACAAAAGTTCCATTTGCCCCAGATAAAAGGATAGAGTAATTTACGATGTTCTCGGCGTATACATTTGAGGTTTGATTGATACTGTCAGTTACATTTATATAGGAGGTTTGGCCATGAACTTGACTTAGTGAAACTAATGATATAAACAAAAACAATGCAAGTAGGCCAAATATCGTTTTCTTTCTCATTCGTTAATGATATCAATGTATATTTTTAAGCGTTTTAACTCTCGATCTGCAATGGCCTCGATTGCTTTTGGTGATAGGTGATGTCACAAAACGCTGGGTACAGGATTCGAACCTGTGCATCCTTACGGAAACCGGTTCTCGGGACCGGCGCTTTAACCACTCAGCCAACCCAGCTTGTTTATTAGTATATAAAAATTCATTGTTAATAATCATTATCTTTGTGCGCCATTGATGGTTTCTTTATAAGTTTAAATTTATACCCTTATTCGCTAACTGTCGTTATCTTTCTAAACTTCTTGAAAAGCAGGATATCATATATTATCTTTAATGATCCGCCAAACAAGAATGGGGAGCCGTTGCTTACGAATTGCATCAGTTGCCCGCTTATCATAGGAGATATAGACTGGGTATACATCCTGGCTGCTGTAGTGGTTGCGGCAGCTTTGTTTCTGTATCTCTTAGGTATAACCATCATCGTATACGCTTGCCTAGGAGGTACATCCATCTCAGCCAGAGACATCCTAATCAGGTAAAATATCACAGCCAGAATTGCAGTCGGAGAGAATGCGATTAAGATTAAGAATATATTTGAAGGGAGATGTGTGAATACCATAGTGTTTATCAGTCCTATTCTCTGGGATAGTTTGTACGAAAAGAAATAAGATAATATAACGAGCACATTTGCCAAAAAGAATATGTACCCGAGATATGACTCAGTGAGTCCAAATTTTATGAAGAAGAAATAGGCTATGATAGCTTGAAGCGTGAATCCTCCGCCAAAAGAGTCTACGCTGAATAGCTCAGCAAGCCCATTTATCTTTTTCTTGTATTTTTCTGGTATCACTATCTTTTTGGTGATACTTTCTTTCTTTTCTTCTTTGAGCATTAGATACAACATACCAGAAGAAAGCGATAGCAAGAAAAGCACAAAGAAGAAATCCTTTATGTACACCCCTGGCAAGGAAACTGATAAGGACCCGGCCGCCACCGCAATACCTCCAATCACATTATATATCGAGAAATATCTTGGGTTCTTACCTTTTGCAGAGTCTGAGAATGCCGCATTTTCAAGACTGAATGTTGGGCCGATGTCGGTGCCATTGACGCTTATCAGCGACAGCAAGGCGAATATAACAAAAAGTATCGAGTTGCTAATAAGAAACATCCCAAGCGAACTTAACGCAGTGATAAAAGAGAACATCATCAAAGAATTTCTCCTGCCTATGAAGCGAGCGAATCTATGTGATAGCATAGTGAATGTTGCACTGGAAACAATTATTAGAGTGAACACTACACCAACTTCTACTTTTGAAAAACCTAAAGAGGACAGGTAAAGCGGTAGTACTATACTTATGAATCCAACCGAGAAGGCTCTCAGAGTTTTAGTCAAAAGCAACACGTTTGTGTTTTTCATACCCCCTCAATATGCAGTCGCCGGGATTTGAACCCGGGTCACGAGCTTGGAGGGCTCATGTCCTCCCACTAGACTACGACTGCATCACACAATAAATTAAGCAGCTATATTTAAAAGCAGTACGTTGTATAATTAATATCTGCTATGAATAGAAAGGTTTTGGTGACTGGGGGGGCGGGGTTTATAGGCTCGTCTCTAGTTGACAAGCTCATGCTCTTAGATTACCGTGTGAAGGTTATAGATAACTTAAGCACAGGAAAGAAGGAGAATATAGATTATCACCTTGATAAGGGCTCATTTGAATTCATAAAAGCCGATCTTTTGAAGGATGACATATCCCCTTACTTTGAGGATGTTGAGGAAGTATGGCATCTGGCTGCTAACCCGGATGTTAAATCTGGGCTCACAAACACAAGAGATATGATCGATCAGAATATCCTTGTCACTTACAATGTCCTTGAAGCTATGAGAAAGAATAACGTAAAGAGGATAAATTTCACATCTTCCTCGGTTGTGTATGGGGAAGCGAAAACAATACCAACGCCGGAGGATTATGGACCGCTGATGCCTATCTCTTTGTATGGGGCTTCCAAGCTTGCATCTGAGTCGCTCATATCAGCGTATGCTTCTACATTCGGCATAAAAGGGACCATATTTAGACTTGCAAACGTTGTTGGTCCAAGATCAGATCACGGGGTAATACATGATTTTATAAACAAATTAAACAAAAATAGAAACTTGCTTGAGATACTGGGTAACGGAAATCAGAAAAAGTCTTATATCTATGTTGAAGACTGTGTTGAAGCCATGGTGCTTGCATCTAATACTCAGAAGGATATTGATGTGTTCAATATAGGCTCGGATGATTATATCACAGTGAGGCAAATCGCGGAGATTGTGAGCAAATCCATGGGGTTGCAGCCAGTTTTTGAGTTTGGTAGCGAAGATCGCGGCTGGAGAGGGGATGTTCCAGTTATGCTTCTTGCTACAGATAAGATAAAGAGCTTAGGTTGGAGTCTAAATCACAATTCCTCGGAGTCTGTGAAGATTACAGCTGAGAAGATCGTTTCGAGCCAAGGTAAGCACAGTTCATACCAATAGTATGATGTAACTTACGTGGGATATGAGTAATCCGCTAAGAAAGCCTATCAATGCACCCGCTACAACATCCTTTAAGTAATGTGCTTTTACGTATAATCTTGAGTAGCTTACGAATAGTGCAAAAAGAAGCAGTGGAATTAATATGTAACTGCTTAGAAACAACCCAACAAAGCTAAATGATATAGCAGCGTGCTCTGAAGGGAAACTCCTCTTCCCTAGTTTTGAATGCGTTAGATACTTCCTTTTCATAGCTTCTGCTGGCCTTTGGCTTTTCACAAGCGCTCTAAAGAATAAAGATATGGTCATTGACAGTGACAATGCAGCTATCACTAAAAATATATATTGAAAAGTTGGGAAGAGCAGCCAGACAACTATACTCTCAAGTATAAACAACTCTACATAGTACTCCTCTATAAGCAAAGAGAGATATTCTAATGTCTTCATTTGGATTTGAAGCGCTCCTCCAAGTAGACCATCCTGTCTGCTCCTGCAATTTCTGGCAGGACTACTTCATCAGCCCCAAGGTTTTTGAATTTACCTATATTTTTGACTGAGTTACACCTTGATATTACAACTATGTTTTTGTTTGCTGCCTTTGCATTCAATATCACGATGAAATTGTCTACGTCTTGGCCCAAACATGCAAATACTGCCTTCGCTCTGGAGGTATTTACCATCTTGAAGGTTTTTTCCTCCAATGCATTTTCCTTCAGAACTTTAAAACCCATATTTTTAAGCTCAAGTGCTACGTTCTCATCCTTCTCTATTATTATTACCTTCTTATGTTTTTCCTTCAGCAAGTTAGCTACATGCTGCCCTATCCTACCACCACCGCATACGATGTAATGGTCCTTCAATCTAAGCGTTTGTGCCATATAAACCACACCTCCAAATTCATCCCTAACCAAGTAGATTAGAGTTTCGAACAGGTAAACTGCGAACACTCCAATAAAGAAAGAGATGAAAAGCAACAGCATACCATAGTCACCTTTGTAATTAAAGGTTTCCAAAGAAAACATTATATAGAAGAAAGCATCTGCTATACTCATCTTCTGTTCTACAGCGAATATTGCCGAAGTAAATAAAAGTATAAGTGTAAGGACTAGCGCTGCTATTATGAATTTCTCTCGGGTTTCTTTGAAGCTCTCCACTCAATTTAATAGGAATCACCGATTTAAAAGTTTAGCGAGTCTAGCTGAAATACAGAAGTATCTAAGGCCCAGTTATTTCCATCTCTATATTTACTTCCTTTGGGATGGGTGTCTTCATTATCAGGTGTAATGCCTTTGGATCGGCCTGCATGTCTATGATTCTCTTGTGGAGCCTCAGCTCCCACGTCTCATAGCTTTCCCTACCGGAGCCATTCGGTGCCTTTCTTGTCGTGACCTTTATTCTTTTTGTAGGTATTGGTATAGGCCCGCGTATAGATGTGCCGAGCTTCTTCGATATGTCTGCTATTTGGTCGCAGACAGCTTTAAGCTGCTTGGTATCAGTCGATGTCAATTTTATTCTTGCCTTTTGCATAGTCTATTTATCTATTCATTAATATTTAAATACATGTATAGAGACTATATCTGAATTGAAAATTAATGGAGGCCGAATATGGATGAAGCTGAGAAGGGATTAGATAATCTGGTTTACTCCACTCTTGAGAAGATACGCACTAAGGGAGGGGTAATAAGGAAAGGAGTGAATGAAGTGACCAAGAGCCTAGAGAGAGGTCAAGCGAAGCTTGTGGTTTCTGCAAGCGACGTCTCGCCGAAGGAGATAATAATGCATCTGCCGCTTCTTTCGAGGGACAAAAATGTGCCATATGTTTCAGTTGGAAGCAGAAAGCAGCTTGGAAGTGTGGTTGGTATGCCCGTGGGAGCATCAGCCGTTGCTGTGGTAGATGCCGGCGAAGAGGAACACTCCCTGCAGGAACTTATAAAGAAGATAACTAAATGATAATTAATCTATGGCTGAAAAAGACACAAAAGTTGTTCAGAAGCAGCAGGGTAAGCCTAGCAAGGAGGTTTACACTAGGGAGTCTACCCCAGCTGAGGTGGTAGAGATAGTCGGAAGACTTGGCGCATCCGGGGAAATAGTCCAAGTCAGGTGCAAAGTATTGAGTGGATTTGATAAGGACAAGATAATCCGCAGAAATGTCAGAGGCCCTATAAACATAGGCGATGTATTGATGTTGAGAGATACGGAGATGGAAGCCCTACCAATAAGATGATATGGCAAAATGTAGTTTTTGTGGGAAAGAAGTTAAGCAGGGTACCGGTTTCATGTATGTGAAAGTGGATGGAACAGTGTACTATTTTGACAAAAGAAAGTGCTTTTCGTACTATCTAATGAATAGAGATCCAAGAAATTTCAAGTGGACCGAAGCATCAAAGAACAAATAAATATATCGGTTGTTTTAGTTTGGTAATGGATAAGAGAGGCGCTACATTCTTCCTTGAGTTTGTAATCGCTCTTGTCATAGGTTTGATAATAGTAGTCATAGTCGCTTACATATATTTGTTTGGCGCAGGTGGATTATCAGCAGCCATCTCCTCAATAAACTCCTATGTAAGTCTTACTCAGACAGCCCTGACTACACATCTAAGCGTATTGACAGGTGATCTCCTCCCGTCATTTAAGGGTAACAGCTTTATGGGCCAATTCTACGGTAGCAGCAGCTGCATCACCTTGCTGAATGAGCTTTCACGGAATGCAGTATTGACTTCCCCAAATAATCCGGCATCACTTTCAGGGAAGTTCTTCATCTGTTCTGGTACATACAAACCTTTTGAGTTTGTCTACTCTTCCTCAAGCTATGCCAGTACTTGGGATTATGTTAATCCATCTGCTGAAAATGATCTACCGAATTGGGTGGTTTCATCAACCCCCTTGCTGCCTTTCTTGACTGATATAGCTCAAGTAAATGGGAGTAGAGGCGCGATGACATTCATAAACAATTCATTGCTTAGCAATAGCCAGAACTATTTGCCGACCATAGAAACTGACCTAGGCCAAGCATGCGTGGCTTTCCTGAATGCAACGGTTTCGCCTTACAAGGACTATGGAATACCCTCGGATTATATAACTAACCTAGATTGTGTTCCTTTGGATGTAGAGAACGGCCAGCCAATTTTCATAAGCGTCAACAGCCTTTTCTGCCAAATAAATGGATTGAGCTGCAATTATAATCCTTTTCTCTTCCTTCATGGCTCACCTGGGAATATATTGGAGCAAAGATGTAATTATGGATCGGGGGACCCATCAATATCGTGTGTAGAATATGTAGGATAATCCCTTCGATAAGTGATTTTATGTTTCCAGTTTTTAGATCGCTTCCCCTCTCTGAAAGTGCGGCTTTCCTCAGCTTAATTCGATAAAAACAGCAAAGTTATTATTCGTAAAAATACTCTTATTCTGAATGGATATACTGGTTTGGTTCGGGATGATATTGATGATGTTTTTCATCCTCCTGTTCATGTACACCTTGATAAGCCATCTGATATCTACAAACAGTTCTGAGCAGTCATTCAATACTTTAATCTCTATGGCAAGCTCTGCGTGTTCCTCTGTCCAGTCGTCTTCATCTATAACTTTTTCAAATCCCTCCTCTGAGGTGGTCCAGATCTATGACAGTCCATCGTGCAATTCAACCCTCTATAGTAACCCGTCTTGGTTTAACCCAAATTATCCTTACAACTCCACTATGGATTCGCTTGTTAACAACTATGGCCTTTGCTACGCCCAGCTCACGAAATATGGTGCCTCCCAATCCCAAACCTTCGGGCAAACTTACACCCAGCAGAAAATAATAACGGTTAGTTCTCCATCTGTTTACCCAGCGTCGCCGCCTTACTCTTCGCAGGTGGTTTTCAGCTATCCAACCGATTTTGGAAATTTCGCTGATTCGTACTTTGTATTTTCAGTAAATGGAAGCATAAATGTTTCAGTCACAAGTGGAGAAATTCAGTTCATAAACAGCAGCGGCGAAGTATGTGATAGTATTTCATTCACAGAGCCAAATACAAATTCCTTCCCGGTGTCCAATGCGATAAATTTCTCAGAGAAATGCACCAGCGCTGTGGTAAATAATGAAAATGGATACATAAATTTGACCGTAGATGAGGAGCCAGGTTCAGGCCCATTTAAGGTGGTATCTTTTCCCAATGATATGACCTTTTCGCAACCGCCTTATCTGTTTGACCAGACCCAACTGTCTTACAATTGCATTTCTTTTCCATCCTCTTTTAATGGAGTCCCATCAGTAGGGGAGTCAGCCTCTTTTTCCAAAGGGACTTTGATATGTGAACCTATAACATGTAACGGCAATAACTTCATCCTCACTGACTCAAATGGAAATGTGCTTAACAGCATAATATACTCCTCTTTCACTTTCTTTGAGCTTTCTCCAGGTGGGGTGGGGGCTATAAAGATAACTAACCCTAACTCTGAGAACATAATCCAATCCATCCCTATAAGCTAAGGCCCATCTATTTGTAGAGTGACAGCCTTTGTAACTTCCCCTCTGATCCACCAATTAGAGAGTTATCTCCTGCTGTTGTAGTAAAGCATAACACCATTTATGAATATAGTGATAAATATAACACTGAACGTCACGTCTATAAACGCATTTGTATGGAGTAAACCATACTCCAAAGGCAAGGTCGAAAGGACTGCGGCCCCAAGGCCACGTGAAATCATAGCGTTTATATCCGCCATGTCCCTTCTTTTCAATTTATTTTTGTAAAGAGAAATCTTGGTCCCGCCTATGCGCACAAGGAACAGTCCTACTGATATTATAGCTCCAAGTATGAAGTAGGTAGCGCTGTTGAATGTTATCAAGCCACCTAGATAAACAAAGAAAAAGGTCGTCACTATAAATGTTATAAGATTGTTGAAAGATTTTGACTCCTTGTCAAGGGTAAAGTAATGTGGATGTCTGTATCTAAGAGACCTATAGATGATCTCCCCATTTGCTATCATTATCCCGAAAGTAAGAGCAGAGAGGGGCCCATTCCCTCCAAGATACTGCGCAATCAGATAAACTATAAACACCATCGAAAGTGAGGCTACGTATGAAAATTCATATTTCCTCTGTTGAATCATACCCATAGCCGGGATCCAAATCAGCCCAAATATCGCACCTATTACTATGCCTATCGAAAACTGAGAAACTATTGCGGATGCGGCAGTGACTACACTGTAGGTAGAAAGCAAGATTATGCTTATCATTGCGAGCGCAAGGACTATACCTATAGGGTCTGTAAGCGTGGCCTCTAGAGTCACCAGCGTCTTAGCAGAGGATTTCATCCTTATCTGTTCTGAGATTACTGGGATGATAGCTACGCTTGTGCCCCCAAGTATGAACGCAAAAAGGAGGGAGTATGCTGCGGAGTAGCCAAAGAAGGTCATCACTACAAATACCACAATTGAAGAGAATATGAAATTTATCACAGCCAGCCTTAGGGCAGAGGGCATCAGTCTGAGCGATTTGTATAGATCAAGCCTAAGCCCGACATTAAAAAGGACAACTGTAAGGACTACAGTGGACGCCAATGGCGAGATATTTACAAGCGCGCTTCTGTTTATTACGCCCAATAGCGGCCCCAAGATTATCCCAAAAGTAACTAGCCACACTATAGCGGGGATCCTTGTGCGCTTAGCTAATGTGTTCCCAATGAAGCCGATCAATATTATGCCTGCAGCCCCAAGTACATATACAGCAACAGTGTAATCGCTGAGCATAATAATTAACTAACAATTAATCATATTTATCTCTATATCTTGAGTTTTTCGTCCTTTATAGCCATACACACTGCGTAAATATGGGAACATGGCTTGTTTTGAAGGGTATACCACTTACAGTCGCACTGCCACTGCTTGTCTCCATTCTTCTCCGAGAAATACATCACATTATGTGTTTTTTCATCATCCTCCACTATAAAGGACACATGTTTGTCAGTCTTGTAATCAACCTTAACATTATTCTTAAGCCTTAGAGCTTTGATGTAAAGTTCTCCTGAATCCGGTATGTCAAGCAGCTTTATTTCCACTATTTATTTTAGCTTATTCTGTATTTATTGGTTTATTGTTGTACAATCTCAAACATTTATTCAGAAAAATTCAAATAGGCTTATGGACATCAGTGACATCCCCTTCGTTTTTCGCAAGGGAGAGAGATATGTCACCTTTGGAGACTATGGAGTAATAGGTGATATCCATCTTGGCTTTGAGATGGAGATGGATCAACAGGGGTATAACATAGGCAGGATGACAGATACCATTGTTGGAGATATATTAAAGATAAAATCCAAAAAATTGATAATTTTAGGCGATATAAGATCAAATTATGGCCCAATTGCTGATTATGAAAAAGGGATGCTTTTTAGGTTTTTCAGGGAGGTGTCGAAAGGCTTTGATGAGATAATCATCACAAGGGGCAATCATGATGCAGGTTTAGATAGATTTACGTCCAGGTTCAGTAATGTAAGACTGGAGCGCGAGTTTCTGCACAACGGTGTTTGTTTTCTTCATGGCCACAGCATGCCCTCTAAGGCGGCAGCGGCCTCCTCAAGGCTACTTGCATTCAGCCACTTGCACCCTTTACTGTTTTTCAGGGATTCAAACGGCGTAACTTACAGGGAGGATTGCTGGCTTTTCTTTGATTTATCTCTACCCCCTAAAGACTACAAATCAAGCGACGTAAGATATGGCTTTGTCTTCCCATCCTTTAACAGATTCATAGGTGGGACAGATGAGTTCAGAAAAAGGGGCATTATCAGATACGCAGAAAACATGCATGCGATGACAATGAATTTGATAGTGGTTAATACAAACAGACTAGGTTACAGATACAAATAACCTCAAAATATATAGAGTTTAAATTCTATAGAATTCATATCTTTATTATGGGACCTGGAGAATTCTGGGGTTTTGTTGCAGCCATACTTGCGATAGTTGTCTTATTCTTTGCAGGCGTGTATTTCCAGGTAGCGTATGATCTATTCTTAATCCTCCTTGTAGCGTTGATAATCACCCTCTTCTTTGTAGGCTTTGTAAAGAAGTACACGCAGTTTGAGAGGGGGATAATCTTCAGGCTTGGCAGGTTCAACAGGGTGGCGGGGCCAGGATGGGCCATTGTCATACCTTTCTTTGAGCAGGAATATAAAAGGGTAGACGTAAGGGTCAGGATGATGGATGTGCAATCTGACGAAGCATTCACTGCGGACGATATAAGGCTGTCTTTAAGCGGGACAATATACTACCAGATAAAAGACCCAGAGAAAGCGACTTTGCAGATTGACAACTATGGGCAGGGGCTTAATACGTTGATTCAGTCGATAGTAAGGAACACAGTTGCCGGGATGACAATGAGACAGGTATTCGGAAGCATAGACAAACTTAATGACATAATGGCCGATGCAATAAGGCATGCAACTTACCAGTGGGGGATAGATGTGCCGATGGTCCAAATAAGAACAGTTTCACCTCCTCAAGAGGTCGTGCAGGCGATGATACAGCCGGAGATATCAGCTAATCTGCTTCAGGCGCAGAGATTCAAGGCAGACGCACAGAAGATAGTCATGGAAGCTATAGGAGAAGGCGGTAAGGCATTGGATGACAGGTCTGTGATGTACCTTTATCTTCAGGCGCTTAAACAGATGGGTGAATCCAGCTCTTCAAAGATAGTCCTTCCTATGCAATTCTTCCAAGGGCTTGGAGGGATGGCAGGCGGCTTAGCCGGCTTATCCACTACCGCGATAGCTTCTCTTGGAGGACAGCAGAACGTTCAGAATGTAATAGACTCAATAAAGCAGAAGATAACAGAAGCCGCAAAGACATGAGTTTTTAACTAATCCGTCGATAATTCCCCTTTCGTGAGATTGGGGATGAAAGGCGCGGTAATGATAAGTATTTATGAAAGAAATGACAAAACAAAAATATGGTGTTGAAGCGAGAAGCCCCATACAGAAGCTTGGGGTAGTTCACTAATCTCTTGG
>JBMFTM010000002.1:0-34937 GCA_049967035.1 Candidatus Acidifodinimicrobium sp. | reverse complement strand
AAAAAAAATAAAAATTATAATCGTTCAATTTTTTTCTTTCTACTACTTAGAATCACTCAAAGTCTTCCTTCAGACTTTCTCTTCATGTAGCAGTCCCTGCAGTAGACTGGTCTTCCCTCAACTGGCTTGAAAGGAACCTGAGTTTCTTTCCCACAGTCGGAGCAGACAGCAGTATACATTTGACGCTGAAAAGCCATACTACTTTTTCCTCCTAATCTTTACGGAAAAAAGGAAGCATAAGACTGAAAGGCAGAAGATTTTAAAGATTTTTTATTCCCTTATAAGAAGAATAGAAAAACAAAACCAACTGGCCCTTAACTCATACGACTTCTTTGTTCACTTTTTCCCAATCCTTTTCTGCACCATAGCCTTTGGCTATATCGCATATAGGATAGAATACTATATGATTGCATGCGTTTAAAAAGCTTTGCTTTCTATAATCCTGAGGGTGAACGCGCATCAACGATAAAAGTTAAATAGGAGAAACGCACAATATTAGTGTATTAACAGTGATTCTAACATGGAAAAAAAGAAGCTAAAGACTGTGGAGATCGTAAGCAGCAACGAGGTGCCGGATGAGGAGTATGAGAACATCCCATGCCCTAAGTGCGGGGAGAAGAAAGTCATAGGGTGGTCGCAGCAGACCAGGTCCTCCGACGAGCCGCCGACAAGGTTTTACAAGTGCATGAAGTGCGGGTATACCTGGAGAGAGTACAGTTAAGGGCCGGGAAGCAGTTATTCTAAGAAATTATTTAAGAGAGCAAAAGCTATAAAGATAAATGGCTGACTTTGAACTTGTGATAATTGGCGCAGGGCCAACGGGGCTGTTCGCGACATTCGCAGCTGGATTGAGAGAAATCAAGAGCCTGACGCTTGAAGAGCTTGACTTTCCGGGCGGTCAGATAACGGAGCTTTACCCTGAGAAGATGGTCTATGATATGCCTGGGATACCCAAGATACTGGCGAAGGATCTCGCAGAGCAGATGTATAAACAGGCAACCATGTTCGGAAACGAGATAAGATTCAATTCCAAGGTCACGGACATAAAGCAGCTGGATGATGGGACTTTCTCCGTAGAGGTCAATGGAAAACAGAATATAACCTGCCAAGCGGTGCTGATATGTTCAGGGGTCGGGTCTTTCATCCCGAACAAGCTTGGGGTGGAGGGTGAGGATGAGTACGCTGACAAAGGCGTGTTCCACTCGGTGAATGCGATAGATAGATTCAAGGGACAGGATGTGATAATAGTGGGGGCAGGGGACTCTGGGTTCGATTGGGCGAATGAGCTGGCTCCAGTCGCAAAGAGCATAAAGATACTCCAGCACAACGCAGTGATAAAGGCTGAGGAGAGGAGCGTCAAGGAGGCTCTAGACTCCCACAAGGTGGAGATAAAGTTGGAGACGAGCATAACGAGGATAATAGGCGACGGCCAGAAGGTTACTGCTGTTGAAGTGGAGAGAAAGGATGGAAAAGAGACGCTCAAAGCGGACTCAATTATCCTGGCTATAAGCTACAAGATAGAACCGAATAACTTCAAGTCCATAACGCTTACGACCAGCGGGAGATACATCAAGGTCAACCATGCATACGAGACAAGCATAAAGGGGATATACGCGGCTGGAGACATAGCAAACGTGGCTGACGAACCCAAGTTCAATCTGCTTGCAGTAGGGTCGGCTGAAGCGTACACTGCGATAAACAACATCAAAAAATACGTCCATCCTGAATCGTCTCTGTTTGGAGGGCACAGCTCGTCGCTGAATCTATGAATTACACGATGATAAACGAGAAGACTCTGAGAGAAGTTTACAGCAGAAGGGACAGCTGGTCGCATAAAGGAGATTACGGAAAGCTGCTCGTGGTGGGGGGAGGCAGGGAGTACACAGGCTCTCCTGCGCTTGTAGCTCTCTCTGCCCTCAGATCTGGATGCGATTTCGTGAAGATACTCGCGCCTTTAAGGTCGGCAGAAGCATGTGCAAACTTCTCGCCGGAGATAATAGCAATACCCTACGAGAGGGACTACCTGGACCCAAATGCCATGACGGAGATAGATAGGCTAAGCCAGTGGGCAAAGGCTGTGGAGATAGGCAATGGAATCGGAAGGGACAGGCAGCAGTCCGAGCTTGTCAAGGCGGTGCAGAGGAGCGTAAAGAAGAAGCTTGTGATAGACGCCGATGGCCTGAAGGTGCTTGACAAGAACCTGCTAAATTTCGATACTCTTCTCACGCCGAACAGCTACGAGTTTGAAGTTTTATTCGATGCAAAACTGACCAGGGACATAGACGAAAGAGTAAAGATCGTGAAAGAGAAAGCGAAGGAATTCGGAACCGTCATCTTGCTTAAAGGCCATGTTGACATAGTTTCAGACGGGGAAGAAGTGTTCATAAACAAGACAAATAGCCCGTACATGACTAAGGCAGGCACCGGAGACACATTAGCAGGCATAGCTTCCAGCCTGATAGCGCAGGGAAACAGCATGGTTGATTCGGCATGCGCTGCGGCCTTCATAAACGGCTATACCGGCAGGGTCGTAGCCAAGGCAAAGAAGGAAGCGCTTTCCCCAGTGGATATAATAAACAACATGTATATTACGCTCTCGAAGTTCAGGTACTGAATTTCTTCGACAGGGAATTGAAATCAGAGACCATCGATTCTGATATCACCTTGTCTATGTCCGACGCCTTTACTCTGAACTGTTTCATTGTGTCCCTGTCTCTGACTGTCACCGTAGAGTCGTCAAGCGTCTGATAATCCACAGTGAATGCGAGAGGGATGCCTATCTCATCGCTCTTTCTGTATCTCTTTCCTATGCTCCCGCTGTCTAAATAGTACATTTCATGGGAATAAGCCGATGAATGCACTATCTTGCTAGCCACGTCCTCCAGTTCTTTCTTGGAAAGGAGTGGAAAGACCGCAGAGACGAATGGTGCGACAGATGGCTTAAGCTTAAGCCAGTATCTCTCACTGTCACTCATAAGGCTATTGTAGAGAAGGAGGTAGATAAGCCTGTCCGTACCGATAGACACCTCAAATATGTTTGGTATCTTTCCGTCAACCTCCACTACATCCGCCCCGGCTTTCTTGTAGGAGGACAGGTCGTAGTCTCCCCTGTAATTACATGACGCAACCTCAATCCAGTTATCCCCCTTCTTGATCTCTATGTCAAAGCTCTCCCTGGAGTAGAATGCCTTGTCGCTGTACAGCTTTCTCAACCTGATGGCCTCGGGACTGAAGCCTATGGACGTAAAGAATTTGTGAACATTAGACAGGGCAAACGCCGTTACCTTGTTCTCTATGAGGTTTATCTCCAATGCCTTGTCAGCGCCAAGCTTAGTTTCCCTGTCCTCATCCTTGAAATTGATCTCCACGGACTTATCGGCTTCAAATGAAGACTCATCCGTGAAAAATATCTCTATGTCGCTCTGCAGGAATTCCCTCTGCCTTAGAAGTGACTCCCTGGCTGATATTTCATTCCTGAAGGCTCTGCCTGTCTGGGATATTATGAGCGGGAGCTTCTGCCCGCTCGCCTCATAGACCCTCTTGAAGTCCAGGAAAATTGATTGACACGCCTCTGGCCTGAGGTACGCATTAGGTTCCCTGGTGTCTCCAGCCGAGATAGGAAACATGAGATAGAAATGCTCCACTTTTTCTAGCGGGCTGCCGCACCTGGAGCATTTCACCTTCTTCTCCTTGAGTAGATTTATGTATTGTTCATCGGAGAGACCCTCTAAATTTTCAGACACGCCCAATGACTCCAGCAGCTTATCCACTCTATATATAGAATTGCATTTCCCGCACCTTGTAACCACATCGAAGAACTTCGACTCGTGGCCTGATGCCTTTAGCACCTGCTTTGGCAGTATGTTCGCACCCGATATCTCAACCGCACCGATAGACTTAAGGAATTTCCTAAACAAAGCCAGGATGTTGCTCTGTATTGATAGCCCAACAGGTCCGTAATCCCAGAAGCCGCTGAGAGAGTTTGAGAATATCTCAGCCGATGGGAAGAATATGCCCCTGCTCAAGGATATTGAAAGCAATTTAGCGTCTAGGTCTGCCATTTTAGTTAATATGAAGCGCGGATATAAAAACTATTTCCTGCGCCTTCTGCCTGCCTGCTTCTTCATCTTTCTTAGTATACGGTAAAGCCTGTACTCATACATTACCCCGCCAACTAGAATGCCTATAGCCATCCCAAGGATAAACATCAGCGCCGCTTCTATGCTCGACTTCGCAACGGGCAGCGATATCGGGGATCTTACCAAGCTGACTGACGGCAGGGATGTGTTTGACAGGCTGGCCTCGAAATCAGCGTAAACCCTTGAGAATGAGTAGTACTGGATCAGATAAAACTCACTCCCAGTCTGATTTGAATCTGCGAAGTTTTGTGCGAACTGATAGTAACTTATCCCTAAGAACGGGGTCACGCCGATCTTCTCTGCGTTGTTAATGGCATATAGTGCGGAGTAGGCCATCTGCCCTTCCACCGATGGAAATGAGACATTGGTGATGCTATTCTCCTCTATAAGCATCTGCGCAGTGGCTAGCGCTTCAAGCGAGTCAAATATTGAGGGGACATACTGCCCTTCATTGAAGTAGTTGTTTGCCTTCGTGAAGTACTGCTGCATGATGCCGACCTCGGATGGGTCGTTCACGCCAAGTAGATTTGTGTACTGCATGTATGAGCTGGCTTTGTACAGGTAGCTTTGGCTTATGTTTTCATATGATGACTGCGAGAAATTTGAGACACCTACCGGCAGGATAGATTCCCAATACATTGATGATACCTTCTTGACGACGGCTAAGGAGTATTGGTACACCGCATCCGGGATGTCACCCTCGGAAAGGTAAGTTTCCGACTGATTCAAGGCATACGAAGCCTGTGCAAGCCTGTCTATAGCGATTAGCTTCACGTCGATGTTGGAGGAGTTGGTGACATGGTCATTTGCTACATAATTGTAAACAGATGAGATGGATTTTGTCTGATTGTTTATCAGGGACTGCAGGTATGCTGACTGGTTAGATGCATTCTGCAGACCGTCCAGAGTCTCTGCTTCGACTAGATACACTGATGACTCAACAGCCATGGAAGCCGCAACATAGTACTTCCCTGATTTCGCATCGCTGACCTCAGTTGAATATGTAGAATTGTAGAGGCGGAGGATTGACTGTATGGTAGAATTGTTCGGATTCAAACTTCGTATCGAGCTGTAAAGTGAATTCTGGTAGCTATCAAAAAGATTGTAAGTCTTCTCCATCAAAGAATTGTACATAGGGGTGTATATGCTTTGATTCAAAACAACGGATACATTGTAGCCTGTGAAATACTGGAAAGCCTGATAAATTGAATTTATCGGGATGAGCGTCATTCCCTGCGCCTCATCGTACGAAACAGCAGACTGGCTTACATTGTCCGAGGAAGGGTATAGGAATACCTTGATCCCCATGTCCGCCGCCGCCTCACTCTTTTCGGAGACATCCCCGACTATTCCTATACTGCCGTCCGGATTAGCTGTGCCTGTCATAGCAACTGTGCTTATTAGCGGCTTGCCTGTGAGAACTGACATGGCTGCGATAGCGAAGGCCCCTCCGGCACTCGGTCCGCCCACCTCTGGAGAATTAGAGGTTATGAAGTAATAGAAATTGTAGTGATCGCAGTTGAGATTGAGGGATTCGCACGCAACATCCGTAGAAATCACCGCCTGTGCCTGCGTATCTACCTGCGTCAGCGGCGTGGAACCCAGGAAAACCTGGCCAGTGCCGTTTGTCACCGTGACATTCAAAACCGCTGGCACGCCTATTATGCTGCCGTTTGCCAGCTGCTCTACACCGAATATATGAAGGCTTGCACTGCCTATGACATTGACGGCCTCTCCGTGAACAAGCCTGATAGAGAGGCTTAGAACTGCAATAACTCCCAAAACAATTACCAACGCTTTATATTTCGAGTCCATGAACACAAAATTTAAGTATATTTCACTGATCCGAGCCGGTGTTGAAGCTGCTTGATTCAAGCTTCTTTTTGAACTCTGTAAGGGCATCTATAAGTAGAGGCAGCTCGTCAAAGTTTATGGAGAGGCTGGTCTTTATCCTTTCCTGCTTGCTGTCGCCCTGCACCGTGTATCCTTTCTTTATGCTTATGAACGTGATCTCCCTCTCGCCTTCCTTGCCTTTTGTGAGGTTTATCTTTATGAAGTTATTCGATCCTTCCCTTACTATCTTTTCGGAGGGTTCTTCAATATCCTTAAATTCCATACCATAATGATGATATCCTTATTTAAATTCTTTTCGCGCTTGGAGAAAAATTTAAATGCTTTTAAACATGGCCCTTCATAGGTATATATTATGGACAAACAGCTCACTCTTGAGGAAGCGCTTTTAAGGATAGTCGAAAATTATAAACCTCAGCAGAAAAAACCGTTCAAATACAGTGTGCCTACCTATATACAGGGGTATCAATTCAGGCTCGACTATGAAAAACTTATCTCCCCAAGGGAGGATATGTTCAAGTTCCACACCTACCATATCAAAGACAGCGGCGAGGTAGGGCACCTGTACTACTGCAAGGAATGCAATGACATCGTTTATTACAACCAAACGAAGAAGGGATTGGAATACGAGGGGAAGATAGTGTTTTTCACGAATGACGAGATAGACAGCCTAAAGCAGAAGAAGGGACTTCTTATAACAAATTTCTTCTATGACAGGCCTATAAAGCCGGAGATAGTAAAGGACAGCTACGCACTTGACCCTCACGTGGACAAGGATGAGGATGAAACTGCGTGGAACAAGGCTTTGTACGATGTCATCTTGGACTGGATGAGGACTGAAAACAAAAGGCCACTGGTCGTCGCAAAGATGTCAAGCGGTGGGTTCAAGAACGGGCCGGACATTGGGGTGCTGTCTTACGACAAAACTAAAAACAGGGTGATGTTGAACCTCATCTACTATTCAGATGAGATAAACAGCGTTAGTCAATACACTGAAGGGGAGTATGACGCAAAGAAGCTCAAAGCTGCTGAGAATAAACTTTTTGGGGAGATGAAGCCGCTGGAAGAGGAATTAAAGACGCCGCAGATCAGAAGGATATTCGATATAATCCTAAGCAAGGAAGAACCTAAAAAAGAGGAAAAGAAAGAGCAGAGGTCTGCGCTGGATAGGCTTCTTTGAGGCGGAAGGATTAATCATCTGTACATGTCCCTGGCTTTCTCATCATTTTCCTTTGTTCTCTTTGTGAGCTCGGCGGCTTTGATGTAATAGTCTACCTTTATGTTGTAACCATGGCTGTCGGTGACATTCTTATTCGCAAGGTCGTAGGCAAAATTGCTCTCGGCTATTGAGGCCATCGACTCTATGTCCCTCCCGCTGAAGCCTTGCGTCTTTTCGGAGAGGCTTTCCAACTCTTCCCTGCTCAGGTTCTTCGCGTATTTGGATATGATATCCAGCCTGTCTGACTTGTCAGGCATTCCGAAATAGATCTTCGTCTTAAACCTGGATACAAGCGCCGGGTCAAGGTTATCCAGCAGATTGGTGCACCCTATTATCAGTAGATTCTTGTTGTCTTGGGAGCTTATGCCGCTTAGCTTCGTAAGCAGCGTGTTCAAGACCTTCCCGCTTTCAGTGCTATATGTGTAGGTCCTGCTGCCTAGTGAGTCTATCTCGTCTATGAAGAGCACAGTCTTGCCGTGTTCGTTCGAATACCTCACTGCGCTGTCTATGGCGGCTTCCATCCTCTTAGACGATTCGCTGTACCAAACCGAGTATATCTTTGACAGGTTCATGTACAGAAAATTCACCTTCTCGTCGTTGGCGATTGCCCTGGCCATCATCGTCTTGCCCGTACCTGGCGGGCCGTAGAAGAGAGCGGAATCTACGTCTGTGCTGATCGACATTCTGTTTGCACTCTTCACAGCTTCAAGCAGATCCTTGTATAGAAATGGAACGAATATCTCCCTCTTTACCCTGTCCTTTATCTCCTGATATCCGCCGATGTCAGAAAGACCAACATTGCCCTTGTAGACCTCAACTCCAAGGCTAGCCAGTATCTCCTCGATGGTCCTCTTGACTACCTTCTTTCCATCGCCAGAGTCGGCGTCTACATGGACTCTCTCGCCCTCCTCTTTTGCATTGGCTTCATTGACTAGATTATTTATCTTGCTTTCCACGAAATCCATGGCGACTTCATTGTTCAAGATCTTGTAGATATCTACTACCAATTCTGGTTCCTTCAAGATGGGCTTAAAGAAATATGTTGCCTGAGTCTCTCCCTTGTAGGAAGGATAAACTAAAAGCGTTAGTAATCTGTATCTCTTCCCATCTACAAAATTGAATTTAGTTTCATCGTTTTTATGCTCTACCTCGGTCTTAACGTCTCCGAATTTATCAGAAAGCTGGGATTTTACGTAATTTAGGGATTTGAGCACGCGAGAAAGGATCTCATAGCCTTCATATTTGTCCTCGGTTTGATAGTTGTCTAGCAAAGACAAAAACTCTGTTTCAGCATCTATGGAAGTGTGGAGGATGTTCTCCAATTTGAAATTCTTTGACACGGCTTCCTTAATCGTCTTGCTATGATTCGGCCTTTCAGATATTATTTGCTCAATCGAGCGATTTATTTCATATAAAGACGACATAATCCACACCGACAAAAACTATATGAAATTAGGTACTATTTATAGTTGAATTTCATGAGGTCTATGTAGTTTCAAGACAGCAGACTCCTCGCTCTCTCCAGGTCTTTGAACGAGCGTATTTTGATCCAGCTGCCATTGCTAAGATAAGCTGAAAGAGACTCCTCCTTCGCAAGTATGGGGAGGAGATCGCCATGTATCCTCCAGTTCATGTTGCCTGGCGGGATATAACGCAGCAGGGACGGCTCAAACAGCATGATGGATGTGGGCACCAGCTTGCTCTTTATTTTAGTCTCTATCTTCTTATAGTTCGTTATCTTGTTTCCCCTTATCGTGATCAACGCATTTGTCTCGTACTCTTCTGATGTTGTGTTCAGCACGGCTATTGAGGCAGTGCTGCTGTGAGAGTCATGGAAGCTCAGCATATCCTTCAGGTCTATGGAGAAAACCGAGTCGCCCGGCACGAAGAGCGTAGTGGAGGTTATATAATCTCTCAGCTTTTCCAATGCCTTCGCGTCGCCTATCACCTCATTGTCATCAAAATACTTGATATTCACGCCGAAGCCCTCGCCGTTCTTGAGAAGCGTAAAGGCGCCCTTTAAGATCTCGGATTTGCCGGATATGATGATATTTCTAAAGCCGCCTTTTTTCACCTGTCCTATTATCTTCTCGATGATAGTCTCTGACCCTAGCTTGACGAGCGGGCTGTACAGATTGGTCCCCTCTATGATGAGGTCCCCGCCACATAGAATAACCGCGCTCTTTTGAGATTCGAAGTATTTTTTGAGTATGCTCTCCACTGCCTCGCTTTTTGATCTGTATGAGATATTGTCAACCAAAGAATCCAACTTGTCTATTATTTCGGGATCGACCGTGAACGACACTCGCGCTTTCATGTTATGTTATATATTGAAGGTGGAAGTATATAAAAGCTATGGAAACAGATTTGACAAATCCGAATTAAAAAGCTTTTTATACTTAAAAAACACCATAAATATGATATAAAGTTCTGAAAAAGATTTATGGCAGCAAAGGAAACGGGAACAACCACAATAGGTTTGATATACAAGGATGGGGTCATACTGGCGGCCGATAGGAGGATGTCAGCGGACCACATAGTTGCACATAAGAACGCTGAGAAGGTTCTTCCACTTAGCGAAAAGATAGGAATAACAACCGCCGGTCTGGTCGCAGACCTCCAAACGCTGGTCAAAGTAATGCAGGCGGAGATCCAGCTTCACAATATAAGAGCAGGGGAGGAGATGACAACAAGGGCTGCAGTTGGCCTGTTGAGCTCGATACTTTTCAATAATAGGCTCTCATTGAACATATTCTACACCGAATTCATCGTCGGCGGATACGACACGAAGCAGGAGCTTTACGCTGTAGATGAGGTAGGCTCCTATACGCTTGATAAATACACTGTCACTGGAAGCGGCGGTGTGTTTGCTCTTGGCGTGCTAGAGGCTGAGTACAAGGACAACATGACACTGGAAGAAGCGGTCAAGTTGGCAAACAAGGCAGTCAAGGCTTCCATCGCGAGAGATGTGTACACGGGCGAGGGTGTTGACATAGCCGTTATAGACAAGAAAGGCTACAGAAAACTCACAGATGAAGAGATAAATAAAATAGTCAGTCAGTAAGCTGCTGGTTCTTATAACTTTTGAGCGGAGAACAAATGGGAGACATAAAGAAGGACATAACGGACTTAATCGGAGATAAGTCACTCATAGAGGACATGAACTTCGAAGTATCAAACATAATAGTTTACACCAGGAACAGAAACTTCTTTCTTGACAACATAAATATCATAAAGAACGTGGTGAACACGATAAAAAAGAGGGTGGAAGTCAGGCTTGATCCATCGCTCCTGCAGGATGAAAAAGAGACTGAAAAGGACGTTAGAAGCATAGTACCTGAGGAAGCGGACCTGAGAGAGGTTTGGTTTGACAGGGACAGGAGTCTAATGACGCTGGAAGCCACAAGGTTGGAGATAATAAACAAAAGAGGAAATGGGATAATAGACAAGATAAAGGAGAAGACCGGATGGTCGATACAGCTGGCTAGGTCACCCATCATAAAATCAGATATAGTAAGAGCTGTACGCGGGATGATGTATAACAACTCAAAATTCAGGAGAACGCTCCTGAATTCGATAGGTGAAAAGATATACTATTCTAAGTACAATGTGGATGAGAATTATTGGGTTAGGTTCACTGCCCTTGGCGGATTCAGACAGGTAGGCAGGTCGGCCTTGCTTGTGCAGACCCCTATAAGCAGAGTGCTCTTAGACGTCGGGATAGACGTGAGCAACACGAGGGAGCCGTTTCCAAGGATAGACGCGCCGGAGATGGATCTTTCAAAGCTTGATGCGGTTGTAGTGACACACAGCCATCTTGATCACTGCGGGTTCCTTCCCGTCCTTTACAAGTATGGGTACAAAGGGCCTGTATACTCGACCTTCCCAACAAGGGATGTCATGACTTTGCTGCATCTTGACTATCTGAATCTGAGCAACAAGACCAATGAGAAGGCTCTGTTCGGCATAGACGACATAAAAGAGATGCTGAAGTACTCAATCGGGCTGTCTTACGATGAGGTGACTGATATCACGCCAGATATTAGGTTGACTCTCCACAACGCAGGCCACATACTCGGCTCGGCAATGATTCACCTAAACATAGGCAACGGCTTCCACAACTTGCTATACACCGGAGATTTCAAGTACAACAAGTCGAAGACACTGAATAGGGCTGAAAATCAATTTGACAGGGTCGAGACACTGATAATGGAGAGCACTTACGGCGGAGACAATGACACGCAGCCATCAAGAGAAGAAGCGGAGCAGTTCTTCTTTGACATAGTGAAGAAAACCGTGAGCAAGAAGGGGAAGGTGCTTGTACCTGTGCTCGGCGTAGGAAGGGCGCAAGAGCTGATGCTGATGATAGAAGAGTGGGTGCGGTACGACATGCTTCAAAATGTTAATGTCATAGTCGACGGGATGCTGTGGGATGTGACTGCGATATACACGGTCTACCCAGAATACATGAACTCTGAGACAAAGAGGAGGATAATTGAGTACAACAGCAACCCGTTCCTTTCGCCTATCTTCAAACATGTGGTCAGCGAGGAGGAGAGGAAGAAAGTGCTTTCCGAGGGTCCTGCCATAATACTGGCGACATCTGGCATGATGAACGGAGGGCCATCGGTTTATTACTTTGCTAACCTATGCGAAGATGAGCACAACTCGGTTGTGCTTGTATCTTACCAAGGCGCTGGGACCCTTGGGAGAAAGCTGCAGAACGGTGACAAGGAAGTTGACATAGAATTCAATGGATCGCTCAGAAGATTCCACGTTAACGCTTCGATTTATTCTATAGAGGGCTTTTCAGGCCACTCAGACAGAAGGGAGCTAGAGAGATATGTGTCAGAGATAAGGCCGAAACCAAGGAGGATAGTGCTTGATCACGGCGAAGAGAGCAAGATAATATCGCTTTTGAAATTCATAAGGGGCCGGGACAGGATAGACACAGTTGCACCCAGAGTGCTTGACGCTCTCCGACTAAAGTAAGAGATTAATTTGAGTGCTATGTACTAATCTCATGGATAAGATGATAGTTTTGGGGCTCAGCGCACTGCCAGGCGGCGGAAAAGATTACATTGCTGACCTGCTCGTGAATGAGTATGGATTCTATAAGGTAACGCCTGGTGACATTGTGAGGGAGATAATGAAGAGGAAAGGCATACCGATCACAAGGGAAAATGAGCAAAAAATACCAATCCTTTACAGGAAGAAGTATGGTGAGTACTTCTTGATGAAGATGGTTTATAGACGAGCGAAGGAATCCGGGAAAAAACTATTGGTGGTGTCTGGGATAAGAACGCCAGGTGATTTAAGGTTTTTCAGGGAGAAATTAGACGGAAACTTCAAGAACATATCGATAGTGTGTTCAGCGAGGGTCAGGTACAACAGGATCAGAGAGAGGAAAAGGGAAGATGCGCCGAAGAACTTCTCAGAATTCCTGAAGCAAGACAAAGCCGAGAGGAAAATTTTCAAACTTGATGAAACCAAAAAACTTTCGGATTTTACGCTTAAGAACGAGGGAAATGAGGCCCAGCTTCGTAGGAACCTAAAGAAGATACTCAAAAAATCCGGGCTTGGCTACTTGTTGACTAAATGAGCCCTGTCAATCACTAGGAAACTCTTCGTTCCCTCAGACTTGATGGAATAGCTGTCCAATACTATGCCCCTTTTGAATATTGGGGCATCTAAAACCGCTGTTTCTGCTTCTCCGCCCTCAAATGCTAGGTGAAAATGGTACTCTTCACTCAGTTTTTCCAATTTACCTAATACTTCGCTGTCTATCTCTTTTCCAAGCATGTCTTCAGTAAGCCCATCGGCAGAGACAGACACTATAACGACCTTAAATCCATCATCTATCAGCTTATGCATGTACTGACGCACATCTGTGTGCCATAGCGGATTGATGACTTTCAGACCAAGCCGCCCGGCTATGGCACTCACTCTGTCAGATTGATATTTACTCTCTATCGCACCTGTGACTATGCCGCCTATGCCATACTCATCCTTTGCGGACTTGATCGCTGATTCTAAGTCATCCAGTTCCTTCTCCTTTATCGCCTCTGTGCTTGCTCTTATTAGAGGCAGCCCTAAAGCCTCGGACTGAAGCTCTACAAGACTAGAAGCGACTGTATGGAACATGTATGAGTCCGGGTTGCTCGAGGTTATGTTTATCAAGCATCTAACTGTGTTTTCCTTCGACGCAAGGTACAATGAGTAAGTCGAATCCTTGCCTCCTGTGAAAAGAACGCCTAATTCCATATTATATTATCTCATCAATTTTAAGATATAGATCAAACTTAAATATTTGATAGATATTCTAAATAGAATATGAACCTAATTTTGAGAGAGGGAATTATTGTGGCTGTAATAATTGTCGCATTGTACCTAGTGTTCTACGCCTTCGAAAACTTCAGTGGTTACCAGCCTCTCAACTGCAGCAATTTGACTTTCAGCTACTACGGGCAAGTCAATGACTTCAGCATGAACATCTCAAATGAAAGCAACTTTGAGGTGGTTTATATCAAAAACACCGCAGATCTGCCTGAGAACGTCAGCTTGTACGTGGAAACAAGGAACAGCACTGGGATAGCGGTGAAATCGCCACCGCCATTCACGGTGCTTCCTGGCAAGGAAGCTTACTTTCAGTATTTGGTAAGTCCTCAAGCGGCCGGGGTCTACCAGCTGAATCTAGAGATATCAGCTAGGTACGGCAGCTGCGTGAGAGACGTGAACCTCCCGGTCAAAGTCACGGTGGATGGATGACATGGAAAAGTTTGGAACGATAGTGGACTGTAGGATCGATGAGATAAGCTCAATTGGAGAGGCAAGGGTCAGAACCACGGGAAAGATAGTCAACGTGGACGATATAGGGATATTCATAATCGAGGGAGAAAAGGGCAGCAAGTTAGTGTGCATGCCATCCCCGGACATGAAGGAGAAACCAAGCGTTTCAGACCTTGTTCTTATAACAGGAAAGGCGGTTAAGAGCGATGGAAGCGTTGAGCTTAGGATTGATGATATCCAAAAAATAAATGAAAATGACCTAAATAATTTCAATAAGTATTTAAAGATAAGGCGAGAATTATTAGAACATGGAAGTTGAGATAAGTGACGTAGGCATGTTCAGGGATGTCATGTCGGCCGTCGGCAGCCTCATGTCGGATGTCTCATTGGACTTCTTGCCAGAGGGGCTTGAAATAAAGGCGATGGACCCGCCAAACATAGCGATGGTCATATTCAACGCAAAAAAGGAAACCTTCTCTTCTTACGATGTTGACAAGAGCGTGAAGCTTTCTGTATCGCTTTATGACTTAAACTCAATACTTCGATTCGCAAAGGAGGGAAGCAAAGTAGTGCTTAAAGACCTGAAGGGCAGGATGCAGATAATAATCAAGGACAGAAATGAGATAGAGTTTACCGTGCCGCTGATAGATGAAGACTACACCGCACAGAAGGTCCCACAGCTAAAGATGACCGCAGAGATCACACTGCTCAGCTCAATAGTAAAAAACGGTGTGAAGATGGCTTCTACAGTGGACGATTCAATGTATTTCGTGATAGACGAGGATAAATTCAGCATGAGCGCAAAGAACGTTGACAAGGAGTTCCTTCAGTCGTTTTCTATGAATTCAAATAAAGAGATTTTCAACATCAAGAGTGAAGGGCTCACTAAGGCGAAGTACTCTGTTGATTACCTCCAGAAGATGATTAATATATTCGACCCGGACAGGGAGATGAAGATGTCCTTCTCAAACAACTATCCTATAAAGTTGGAGTACACAATCAAAGACGGGGCCACTTTGCAGTTCATACTGGCCAATAGAACCGAATGATCCTTTCAAAAGCCGGCCACGAAAGACTAAATAATTCTAGTAGAATTTGAATGAGAGAAGATTCTCCTCATACAGCTCTATCCTGTTTAGAAGGTCATTGAGGCTTCCTTCGCTAACCGAGAGGATTCTGCCACCTGGAAAGTTTGATATTGACTGCCCATTGGCATACCTGGTGACCAGAAGGAAGAATATCCTCTTGCCTACAAAGTTTTTGATGTCTATCCTGAGGTATTCTCTCATCCTCTCGATTTGCTTTAAGGTGAAATAGTTCTCTATCGAGGGGGAGATATACTTGTGGAATTTGCAGTCGACACAGAATACTCTGCTTTTGTCAAAAGCTATCAAGTCTATCTGGTACCTCCTGCCGGTCTTGAAGTTGATGTTCCTAAGGACTTTGTAATTAAATGATTCGAAGATATCAGCAACCTTATTCTCGAAGTCCTTCCATGGTACTTTGCTCTTCTCGTACTTTATGTCCAGATACATATCGTTATCTAAACAGCAGATATATTATAATCTAAAATCGGCAAGGACAACCTGAAAAATCAGATTCAAAAAGAATAAAAAAGGCAGTTACATTAGAGTTCAAATGAAAAGGAATTGGCTTTACACAATATTGCCTATATCGGCAATTTCAAACGGGCTGGCTGTGCTGATCCCGCTCTACATATTGGCTTTGAAAGGGGACGTATTCGATGTGGGCGTGGCACTGACTATCTTCAACTTAGTGGGCATACCCGCATCCTTATTCTGGGGGGACTTCACAGACAGGATCAAGAGAAACAAACTGATAATCGTTGTGTCCATAGTAGGAACTATACCGATACTTTTGATACTTTACTTCGTGGCCTTCATACCGAGCATAGAAGCATCGTATGGCGTGTATTCATTCATAGCAACGGCCGCGTCGCCTGCAATAAATATCCTAATAATGAAGAGAAACCGGAGCCAGTCGCTTCCAAGATACTTCAGCGAGTACAGTGTGCTCTCCATCCTCGGTGGTTTCATCGCGCTAGTGCCAGGCATATTGCTGGACAGGCAAAACATATCTGAATATTTGATAATGCTTCTGATTCTGAACGTCATCGCATTGATACTCGCACTTAAGCTGATAGAGAAAGATAAGACCCACAGAATCAAACAGGCAGCGGCTATAAAAAAGAGCTTTTCGCTTCTGAATGCGCTGAGCACGACGCCTCACATACTTACAGGATACGCATTGATAGAGAGGATTAGAAGCGCTATAAAGATAAAAAGCGTGAGGAGAGTGTACCTTCTACTCCTGACCATGGCCTTGTTCGATGCAGGGCTTGCTCTTTTCAACACATCATACATACCATTTCTAAACGATAGAGGGGTGGATTTTGCTGGGATATTTGTGATCAACATAGCAAATTACATCGGGCAGCTTGTAGTCTATACCCTGTTTATGTACTTCACAAGGAGATTCAATTTGGCAGCTTACTATGAGGTGTCGACCCTTCTAAGAGGTGCGTCTTACTTCCTTGCCTTTGTCCCATTCATATTCACGTCTTTCCTTTTCTTCTACACGAATGTGGTCGCCTACCTGTTCAGCGGCATAGCATATGCGATGTTTAATGTGGCTTCGTCTGTAATGATGTACAATCAAATAAACAAACTGAGCAGGGGCCATTACATAGGAATTTGGTTCTCAATACTTTCTCTGTCCACGGTTGTGAGCTCATTTTTCTCTGGTGTGCTTTCACAGGTGTTCAACTATTACTTAACGTTCTCTATAGCTATAATCATAATGCTCGGATCATTCATCGCGTTCAGGAACATCAGGAGATCTTATAGCCCAGCTAGCATGACCTCAGTAGATTAGCTTATAACGGACAAGTATCTGCCTCAAAACCACTGAGGTAACCAAAGACAGAATGAAATAGGTCCAAAACCAATTCAGCTGGTTGCCTAAAAACGGTATCGAGAAAGGCAGGTAGAAAATAACAAGTGTGTTTGGAGTGAAAGTGAGCTTTGCTGGGCCCAATGTGTATGATTTGGGAGTGTTGGATCCTATCAGTCCCGTTAAAGATACATTGTAGGTCTTATTTGAAGCAGAGAGGAGAGCAGTGCAGTCATTTGAATTGACTGTGGAATTAAAGTCCAGCGACTTGACTACCTTCAGGGTTGTGTTATATCCCCCATTCAAACTTAGGCATTTATTAACCGAAGAAAGTGAACCATTGAATGTGCCTGATATCGAGAGGGGCAATGGCTGTCCGATCGCAATCGGCACAGTTGAAAGATAGAAATCCAATACAAAGAAGATTATCAGAAAAGGGATAAACGTGACATAGGTTGGCTTCATAGTGTGCTTCATCATGGTAGCGTTGTGCTTCAATAGCTGGGATTGGAGCTCCATGAAATCAGGATCTGTTCTGTTCTTGCCTCTCAGCTGTGTCTGAAGCTCCTTTATCTTTATCTTAAGGTCTCGGATTAAGTTTTGGTCGACCAAAAAGAGATAGGATAGCTGCCCGGCTGCGCCTACAAGTATCCCCGTTATTATGACTATCCAAGCTTCCAGTAGCATTCAAATCACTCCATCGTCTCCCCAGTCAGCTTCTCCTTTATAGGCTTGAACTCCTGGGCATTTTCATTCATAAGAGACGTATAGAATTGATATACAATCATCACTATAAGTAGTATTCCTATCCCTGCTGTCAAGGTGTCAAGGAACGTTGCAAGGGCTGCGATTATGCCTGTTATTGCGCCCCCAAGCAAAGAAAGCGGTATTATGTAACGCTTCAATATGTCAGTTAAGACCCTCTCATCCCTTCTAAATCCAGGCATAGAAAGGCCAGAGGATATCAGCTGCGATGCGACTGATTTTGGATCTTGGCTGCCAAGGAATATCCAAAGGTAGGAAAAGATCGCTGCACCTATCATCAACACAAGCGTATAGATCACCATGGACTCGATCTGCAGTGCTGTTATTCCGGTGGTTGTCGCACTTATGTAAAGCTGCTGGATGTTGGGTGGGGACAAAAACGCCGCTATCCCACTCACTGGGACCTGCTGTACTCCAAATATCGTGGATTCAGTCGTGAACTTTCCAAGTATTGGTATGCCTAGATGATAGAGCTCCAGACCAAAAAACTGCACACCTGCGACAAGGGAAACGACCAACACTATTGGGATTATGCTCGTGTAGAACAGCGCAACGGGCCACCTTATCGCGTAGCCTCTGAGCCTTCCAAATGCGAGTGGAAGCTCAACTTTTACGCCCTGAAGCCATATTGACACTGCGAACAATGCTACCGTCGATATTATGGCTATGACTGGGAACAGCGCATCAAGAGGAACTCCGGACATCAAAGAGCTTATTATAGAAGGTATTGCCCCGGCCGGCGATATGAACGGGTTGAAGGTGGTGTTTATTAGCTGTAGGGATATCCCAGCAAGTATGAAGAGGCTTATGCCCGAACCGATACCCCACTTGCTAGTGATTTCATCCATGAATATAAGAACTATCCCGGCGGCTATCAGCTGTATAAGCATAATGGTGGGGTAAAACCACCCTGGGCCAGCAGGGGCTATCGCGCCGCTGAAAACATAGACTGCATTCTCTATTATCACAAATGCTATCGCTGAGATCTTCTGTATGCCTTGGAATATGACTCTCCCCTCCCTTGTGCTTGTGTCTATATGTATTATATCAGTACCTTGAAGCATCTGTATGATTATGCTCGCACTGACTATCGGGCCTATACCAAGAGAAAGCAATGAACCGAAATGCGATGCAAGAAGGACCTGAAGAATTTCAAAATTCAGGCTGTAGGTCTTGCTCACTCCAAAAAGCGGGGTGAATGACATCACTATGAAAAGCAGGAGCATCACCAACGTCCAAAAAAGCTTTGTCTTGAGCGTCAATTTTACTTCTGGCACTGGTATTGAAGGCAGATTCGATAAGAAATTCTTCAACTTCTCATTCATATCCTACTCGCTTACTTCTCCGCCATTTTGAAGTATGCTTTCCTTTGCCCGCTCTGATACCTTCCCGTGAACGGAAAGCTTCGGTCCCTGGCCTTTGAATTTTCCACAGACTTTTGTGTACACTCCACTCTTACTCAAATCGACCGCCAGCTTTCCTTCTTTCTCTTCGATTATCCCTGCTTCCTTCAGCTTATCAAGATGAGACTGCAGATATGAAAGATTCAAAGGCATCTTCTTCTTTGCCTTTGTCTCCTTTATGTAGAACTTTATCGATGCAAATTTCTGCTGCCCCCTCTTCCCACCGCCAGCCCTTCCTCTTCCGCCTCTGAGGCCGGCTCCGCTCCTTGATCTCTTGCCTGAGCCTCTGCCTGCTGTCGAACTGCCTCTTAATTTCCTGCTCTTCATATTATACCTACATCATCCTGTTCAATAAATCGTTTATTTTCTCCTTTCTATAGCCTATGCTCCCTCCGACTTGAAAGGGCACGTCCTTGCCTTTCCTGCCAAAGCCTCCCCTGGGCGGGTGCAGCCTAAAAACGTTCTTCAACCCAATGTCCTGGAGCTTTGATTTTCCATCAAAAAATGAATCTATGAATGCATTCAAATCATCGACCTTTTTGCCTTCTCTCTTCAAAGCCTTGCCTATCAATTTAGCCGCCGTATCTTTGTCCAATTCGCCGTACGTAATGACCCCCTCTGCTTGACGGAGCAGCCCCATCATTGCGGGGTTCTTGTCGAGTATGACGGCATTGTTCTGCTTCTTTAGATTCAAGGCAACTATGGCGCGCCTGATGCTTGCGTTAGCTCTTATGATCGATCTTATCCTTACCGCGCAAATCTTTTCCATATCTCACTTCACACCTAAATTCTCTGCAACGCTCTTGCTGTACCTGAAAAGGCTGAGTGAATGAAGCGCATCAAAGACAGCGTAGCCTAGGTTTATCCTTGTACCCGCTTTACCCTCTACCTTTGACCATACATCCTTTACTCCAGCCAGCCTCATTATTATCTTGATGTCATCCGCAACGCACAGGCCTATCCCCTTTGGCGCCGGGATCAGCTCTACCCTCACTGAGCCGCTCTTCCCCCTAACTTTGAAGGGTATGGAGTGCGTTCCATGACATGTACACTCCCAGCTCCCGCAGCCGAACTTTATCTTAATCATGTTCAATTTGGCTTTCTTTGCTGCCTTCTCCTTTGCTATCACAGACTCAAGTCCGCTTCCCTTGCCAACGCCTATATGTCCTCTTCCGTCTCCTACCACAGCTACGGCTGAGAAGTGCTGGGTTTTGCCTTCGGCTGTGACTTTCTGGGTATTTTTGACTATCCTTCTCTTTCCTCCGCCTAGCTTACCCTTTGACTGCCCTATGTATAGAAATTCCGTCTTTAGATCAGGTATCAAATAGTCTACAATTCCTTCCTCCAGGATGGGGAGGTTCTTTGAGAATATCTCATCTATATCCTTTATCTCGCCTGAAAGTACTTTCCTACCGAGCTCCGTCCTGAAATTGTAGGTCTTGGAGCCTTCCTTCCTACTCTCTTCCACTGCTTCAATTTCCTTCTCAGGTTCACTTTCCATATTCGTTTAACTTTTTAAGCACATTATCAAACTCATCTTTCATGTTATTTATGGTTTTTCCAACAGCTGAAAACTGATTGCCTGTGACTCCCTTGCTTGCGTACTCAACTATATGCTTCCCGGATAGCCTGTCCTCTGTGATGTCAAATTCCTTTGTGTGCACGTCTATCCCCGCATCGCTCGCCCCCTTCATGAAATAGTATATGAAGCTGTCCTTCTTAAGTGTCCTAGTCCCCTTGTCAAGTATGGCCTCTTTTGCGCTCGATTTCTTTCCAAGCAGGAAGCCAGAGAGATAAGCAGCTGGTGAGTTCTTAAGGCCGAAGTTCCAGCCGTACGACCTTAATTCCTTGCTGTACACCGCAGCCAATGTTTTGTCACCGCTCTCGCCATACTCTACTATCTGGCCTATGATCATGCTGTTTGTCTTCCTTACTACAAGCCTCGGTAGCCTAGATTTAAGCATGCCAAGCCTAGCGCGGTAGTTAGTGGTCTTATTTTTTCTCATCATAACTTGCTCCTTTACCCTTCACGGTTTCACTTATATAATTTCTAAGGTGCGATACGCTGTGGAAGCTATTGCCTTTCACCTTTATATAGAGCTTCCTAAACGTTTTCTTGTCGATATTGCCCTTTTCCAACTGTGATCTTAATTCGGCTCTGAGCGCCCTAACCTTGTACCTCCAGTCGAATCCTGACCTTGCATGTGCCTTCCCTTTCCTGCTGCCCATCCCTCTCCTTCTTCCCTTTGATTTTTTCAGACTAAGCTCCCTGCTCCTGCCCCTCGATTGGAAGTTTTCATTCCTTTTCTTTATAACGCCTTTGTCTATCAAGCTGCTGATGTCTTCCCTTGTTAATGCGCTCTTTATGTCCTTGTATTTCGATGGGTCTATCCAGACTCTGTTCTCGCCCACACCGAGTATCTCACTTGCTAATCTTCTCTGTGTCTTCAGTCCGCTTACCATAGTTCAATACCTTTATTCCTTTTGTTTTACACTCATCCAATATCTTATTTCTCTTCAGCGCCCCAATTGAGCCGGCTATTATCGCAATGTTCTTGTCTTTATCCAAGCCTGCTATGTCCATCATAGACCTCACCAAGACCGGCTGCAAACCGCTTATCTTGAACCTGCTCGAGCTGTTACCTTTAAAACCCTTTGAGGGGATAGGCGCATGGCCCTTGTGCCCCAGCCTTGTTCTGTTCTTCTTGCCTCTTGGCTTTCTCCATGAAAAGCCCAATCTTTTCAGCTTGCTTGAATCTCTCTTTTTAAACTCCATATTCACTCCGGCTTCTTTACTATGAATATCCCATCCTTGAATACTCTTCTATCCTTGTTTTTTATTTGAACTTTTTTCTCTATCGTGCCTGCGACCTGTCCAACCTTGTATTTGTCTATTCCCTCCAAGGTTATCTTTGTCCCCTGGACTTTCGCTTTCACATCGTTCGGAAGTGATATCTCTCTTGCTTTCCTCTCGCCGACGAAGTTCTCAACCACCAGCTTGTTGGAGACAAGCTTCATCGAGGCTGGGAAATGTGTATAAACCAGCTCCAGCTCCGCCACATAACCATCCTTTACCCCTTTTATCATGTTCCGAACCTGCGCATTTAAAGCCCCAGCTATTGCCTTCTGGTAGTCAGTGTCTTTCTTGCATTCTATATATATTGTGTCTCCTTCTTTCTTTACAGACAGAAAAGAGTAGACAATCTTCGCCCTCATCTCTCCCTTTGGGCCGCTAACGATTATCTCTCCGCCTTCTATCTTCACATCCGCGCCGTCAAGCTGCGTGGAAAATTTAGTAGACATAAGCTATAAGACTACCTCCAATACCATTCTTCCTGGCCTCTGCATTTGTCATCAATCCCTTGCTGGTTGAGAGTATGAGCATGCCAAAACCTATCGCAGGGAGAAACCTCTCCTCATATTTCTGTATCTCGTTCACCTTCACGGGAAGCCTTGGCCTGATAGATTTGCACTTATTGAGGTTCTCATTCATTGTGACTTTTATGAACCCGCCCCTCGCATCGTTTATGACCTCGTATTTGTCTATATACCCGCCCTCTTTCATTATATCTAATATCTTTAGGATGAAATTCGACATCGGAGTTATTATGCACTCTTTCTTGGCAGATACCTTCGAAGTGTACATAACATTCAAGGCGTTTGAAATTTGGTCTGTCATATTTGATCAAACCTCCTTACCGTACTTCTTGAAGCCCATCTCTTTGCTGACCTCTTTGAAGCATTCCCTGCAGTAGTTTAAGCCGTGTATTTTTATGTGAGCCTCATGCCGATTGCACCTTACGCACCTGTTCTTCCCCAGCCCGTATGGCCTTTCCTTCGGCTTGTTGAACCTCATCATTCTAGCCCGCTTGACAGGCTTGTTCTGCAATGAATTCAATATCCTCTCGTATGCGTTTTCCATATCAATCCGACACCTGTAGATTATACTTTTTAGATATAAACTCTATGGCTTCCTCCTTTGTTATCCTGTGGCTACTGCCGACCTTTCTTTTCACTCTTTTCCTGGATATGCTGAAACCCGGCCTTGAAAGTGTGACAGCAGCCGACAATCCAACTATGCCGACAGTGTAATCATACTTGGCGCCAGGAATATGAACATATTCCGGTATACCAAAGGAGAAATTTCCGCTCTTATCAAACTTTGACTTGCTTAACTTCCTGTCTACGCCTTCAAGAAGTCTGCCAAGGATCTCCTCCGCTGCCTTGCCTCTAAGCGTTACAGCGGTGCCTATGTCCAATCCGGGCCTGATCCCCCACTCCGGTATCCTGCGTTTGGATTTTGTCTTGAACGGCTTAGCGCCTGATATGTTCCTCAGGAGATTCTGCACCTTCTCCAATTCATCGCCTGCTTTGCCTACGCCTATGTTTAGCGTGACCTTCTCAATCCTTATGTTACGCATCTTGTTATCCTTGTTCATAACACCATACACGAATCTATGTTCGCTTTTATCTTCCCTTCCTTCGTTTCCAGCTCTACTTCACTGCCAGCTATCTCCCTTATCTTCCCGACCTTCCCGGCGTTCTTCCCCATGAAGATTATTATCTCTTTCCCTTGCTCCATTGGCAGAACTTTTTCTATCTTCTTTGTATTTAAATCTATGATTATAGAGTCGTTCACGCTGACATTTTTCTCGCCCATCTTCACGTTGGAGCCATCGCTTAATGATAAGATCTGGACACCGCCTTTGTCGTAGTGCTTTGATATCACCTTGAGTTTCTTTTTCCCTACGCCTTCGTCATCTGGGACGGAGACAAGCTTGCCCCTTTCATCAAGCCAAACTTTGAAGCTTTTGCCGTTTACCGAGATTAAATCGCCGAAACCTATCTCTCTCTTCCTGTCCTTTATGGTCTTCCCATCTACCTTTACATAGCCCTGCTTTATGAGGAAATTCGCTTCCCTTGCGTTGCTTGCTATTTTCATGATGTCTCTCAAAAATCCCGCCAGCGCTATTGAATACTGCTTCTTGTGCGAACTTGGAATCGGCCTGAAGTAATACTTGTATTTCTTCCTCGGTATGACCACTCTGCTCGTCACAGCGCTTCTCTTCACATGCTTCGACTCACCGTGCTTTACCATATTTCTGTATGCCCTTCTCCCTAAGCTTATCAGACATGCTCAGCTCCTTTATTAATAGGGCCGAAGGCCTGATCTTTATGGGTATCTTTGTACCTTTCTTGCTCGTTATCTTTGCGCTATCAACAGTGACTCTTAACTGCTTAGTATAGACTTTCTCTATCTTCCCCTCTGAACCCTTGAATTTGCCCCTCATGATTACCACGGTGTCGCCTTTCCTGATCGGAAAGGATCTTGTGCGGTACTGCTGCCTCAGCTCTTTTGACAGATGTGCGGAGAGCATCTTATGCTTTAAATGAAGCGGAGCATTGGCTCTATACTTCCTCTGCTTACGAGGCGATTTGCTCCCTTTCCAATGCTTACTGAACTCTTTCATACGATCTTAAAAGCCACCTTTGCTACATTTGGAAACCTTATTGATATCTCCCTTGGTATAGGCCCCTTTATCGTTGTGCCCAAAGGCTCATACTTGTCTGTTTCCTTCACAAGCACGCATGCATTGTCTTCGAATGACAGCCTTAGACCATTGAGCCTTCTGAACACCTTCTTCTGCCTTATTATGACAGCTGGGAAAGTCTTATGGATCACATCTTGGTTTCCCTTCTTAACCACTATGAAAACGGTGTCACCAACGCCGCATCTGGGCTGCCTGCCTTTCACTCCGTGATACCCTCTGACGTTTATCACCTTAGCTATCTTAGCCCCGGAGTTGTCAGCCACTGATATGTAGCTTCCGACGTTTATGGGCTTGGATATCGCAGCCTTCATCGGCTTCAACCCTCCGCCCTTCCTTCCTGTTCCCATCTTATAATCTCCTCACTATCACGAATTTTTTCCACCTGCTGAGCGGCCTGGTCTCATATATGACCACTCTATCGTTTACCTTAGCCGATATGCAGTCTGGGTTGTGCGCAAGCACCCTCGTCTTCTTCTCCCTGTAAACATCATATTTCTTCAGTCTTTCAAAGTTGATCCACTGGACGACTGCTGTCCTCTTTGATTTGGCCGAGACTACCACGCCTTCAAACCTGCTTCCATGCACCTTCAGGGTGCCATGATATGGGCAGTTCTTGTCCCTACATTCTACATCTGGTTTAACCAGGTCATCGTATCGCATATTCCCACGGCCTAAAGTTTAATTCATCACCTCGGATTCTAATCTCTTTACCATTTAAGTATATAATGATTTTCCTACCTGCTTTTATAACCCTCTTCCTCCCTTTTTCCGTCTCCAACAGGAGAGTATTCTTAGTTTCATCTACTACTTTCCCATTAATATTCAAATCCTCTATATATACATTTTTTCCGATTAACATTAGACTTAGAGAGAAAGTTCTAATTAAAATACTTTTAAAATTCTTATGATTTTACATTTAAATCTATGAAGTCATTAGTAATGATATGGATGATCTATTGCGACTGGTATACGGGACGCACCCAAAATCTGTGCGGCTTTATCCGGAGGCAAGAAAGGTGATAGACTATCTGCGGGAGAAAGGGTCTGTTAAGAGAGACGAATTGGCCAATCTCCTCGGGACTGACTTAAATTCTTCGGCTGGAAAAAAGCACTTCTACACTATAATATCGCCGATGTTTGACAAGATACTAGTATCAGAGAGAAATGGAAAGGAGGTCTACTACCATCTATCTTATGATCTCTTCAGGGTATACATAGATGGGATAAGAAGAAAATCGAAATATTATCTATTATCAAACCCGGAAAAAGAGGGCGATGAAAGCGAGGAGCATGAGCAGTAAGGGAGTGTCGTATTACACAGGCAGGGGAGACAACGGATACTCATACACTTTAAAAAACAAGGTCAGCAAAGATTCGGACTTAATCCAGGCTGTGGGGGATATAGATGAATTGCAAGCTTTCCTCGGCTACGCTTGGGGAAAAACAAAGGATAAGGAGATCAGAGCTATCATTGAACAAATAGTGTATGACCTGTACCTGCTGAACGCTGTAATCGCGGGCTTTGAAGGCAACGTATTCTCAGAGAGAAAAACGAAAGACCTTGAAAGGTTGATAGATCTTTACGCTAAGAAGATAAAGCCTATCAAAAGCTTTGTTTATCCATTTGGGACGGAAGCGGCTATCTTGATCAACATTTGCAGGACTTTAGCAAGGAAGGCGGAGAGATCGATTGTAAAGGTCACCAAATACGGAGAAATTTTAAGCTACATGAACAGACTGTCTTCTTTGCTCTATGTACTTTATAGGTATGAAAACGAGAGAAACGGCTTCAAGGACAAAACTTTAAGGATCAGATAACCAAAGCGAGCGTCTTAAACCCTAGCTTCTTCCTTATCTTGTCTGCGGCCTCTTTGGCTTCGTTGATATGGTCATCATTCACATATATCTCAAATATTCTGTCCCCTGCAGAGACCTGACTCGCTAAGCCTATCGGCTTCCCAAATGATTTCTGCATGCCTGCCGAGAACCTATCTGCGCCTGCGCCTGTGGCAAGTTTATGCTCTCTTAGTATATGGTGAGGTATGCTTATGAGCTGTATGTGAAAATTTTCTTCGCCTATCGTATCAGTAAGATATTTGTTGGCGACTATCCTTGCGGCCTCAAGCGCATTGTCTCTAACCTGAAGACTGGACTTAGAGATTATCTCCACTCTCCTGCTGAATGAATTGTGTATATTCCCGGAGTGAAACTGCGTTATCTTTGTGTGCAACGCGAACTTAGTATAATTCTTCTCCTTAAACTTAGACTTGCGAGTGTAAGGCAGCTTCAATGTTTTGTAAGCTCTTCCAGGTCTTAGTTTGGACATATTCTCCTCAAAATTATATCCCTATTGACAATTCAGGTTTATATACTTTTTCGCCAAAACGTCGGGAGTGGGATTCGAACCCACGCAGGCTTTCGCCAACACGCTTAGCAGGCGTGCCTCGTAACCACTTGAGTATCCCGACTCACAAAAGATTAGAGTGCTCAATCTATTTTAACTTATTTGCTATCTTCTTTGGCTCATAGAGAAGGTAGGCTGCTCTGCTTTGAATTAACTACCCATATAGAGGGTGGCAACATTTTCTCCATGCGATTTGTCTATAAGCTTGCACCCACTCAATTACAGTTGCTCCCTTCCGGGCCTGGCTGGGTTTTTGAGCGAATGCCCCCTATAGGACCGCACTTCGCAGATAGCTTTACCATCTTGTATGGGGTCATTAACCCTAGGCAGAGCTTTTACCCGCGCCTGAAGTCCATTTGCGCTCACAAGGAGGGACTGATTCCCCGGTTAGCCTACCAATAGTTAACTTATTCAACTTCGGATAAATAGTTTATAGTTAACAATTTTATTAGCGATATAATATCTTCGCATATATTAGGGTGATAAAGCAGCAATGTGCTCGTTGATCCCCTCAAACTCACAAGAAGAAGAGCAGAAGGATTGAAGATATAACTGTGAAAACGCCGATTATTTGGGTGAACTTCAGGCGCTCCTTCAAGAAAATGAATGAGAGGATTACAAGGGCTGGCAGACTTATCTCCGATATCAGCGGTGAATAGGCTGAATTGAAGATATACGCTAAGGAGAAAAGGACTGTGCCAAAGCCATTGAAGAAGCCCGCAAAAGCAACCGGTATTATTATGTCCTTGGATCTAAAGTAATGCACAACGTCTCTTCCTCTTGTCCTCAAGGTGATTGAAAACAAAACCGAGAAAAAAGCGGTGAATATAGAAAGCCACGAATAGTATACCAGCGGAGATAGACCTGGTGGGATTGTGGAATAGAAGATGAGCCACATTATGACCCATAATATGTTTGCTACAAGCGCAAAAAATACATACTTGGAGACCTTCATCCCTTTTACATTGCTGATCGAAAGAAGAACTATGCCAGCAAACATCACTATTGATGCAACAGAATCCACAATGATTACGGAGTGCAAAAACAGGAGTGCAGACAAAAATGAGAGCAATATAAACTGGGAGCCGTTCACGGTTCCAACCAATGCTGCCTTCTCGTGCTCTATGCTGAAAAAGAAGAAGTAAGCTGCCAAGCAGTATATGAAGCCGACTAAAGCTGCATAAAGAGTCATGTCATAGCCTATGTATAGGCTCCGGGTTATTGACAATGTAGTTGCAACTGAAAATATAGATGAGAATGCAAGGTAAACTGGTAGAAAGGATTTATATGATATCCTTTTCCCTTTTCTACTCAAAGCCGCCTTTGAAACAATACTTATCAGTGCGAAAGAAGCCGTAGCAAGCGTTATAACGATCCAATAGATAGCAGAGAACATATTGATTCAATCAAGAAGGGATGAACTGATTAAATCTCCTTCATACCTTTCATTAACCTCTCTTTTACATATGTCGTAACATTAATTGAACTGAAGAATTTCGCAATCTCGTAAGCAGTGTACAACCTGCCCTTCACGACTTTCTGCCAGTCTTTTTCCCTCTCTTTAGGGTATTTTGTGTATCCATGCAAACAGAGAAGAACAGCTTTTGGTGACATATCGAAAATAGGATAAATAAGTATTTAAATATATAGACATTAACTTAGAATATGGCATTAAAATTGAAAAGCGTTTCGAACACCTACGGACTAAAAGTTTACACGGACTCTGGGTCCTTCTTTGGCGAAATAGATGAGGCTATAATACAAGAGAACAGAATCGTCGGTTGGAGAATAAAGGCTAGCCCTTCATCACACCTATCCAAGATGATAAGTGGCGCAAGGGGAGCTATAATTCAGCACAATTTGGTTAGAGCAATAGACGATATCTTCATAATATCGAGTATAGTCACATCGCCTTCGGAAGAAGCCAAAGAAGAAAAAACACAATGAAATTTAAAACGTGTTTTTGATGCACTCTGGGAAAATGCATCGCAAGCATAGTAGTATATATATTCTTAGAAACACATATTATTTTTGCTGAGGATATGGAGAATGAAAATTTGAAAAAACTAGAACATAAAGCAAGTGAGAAGATTTTCAGCATAGACTTCGATACAACTGATGATATAAAGATATCAAACAAGATGATAGACCAGGTTATAGGCCAGGATAAAGCCACTGAAATAATCAAAAAAGCAGCCATACAGAGAAGAAATGTGCTTCTCGTAGGTTCACCGGGGACAGGAAAGAGCATGCTTGGCCAGGCGTTGTCTGAGCTTCTACCTGCTGAAAAACTTCAAGATATTGTGACGCTGCCGAATCCAAAGGATGAAAACAACCCGCTGATCAAGGTGTTCCCAGCCGGAGAAGGCAAAAAGTTTGTCGCACAAGCAAAGATGAAGAGCATGACTGGGATGAACAACGGCAACAGTATGACCATATTTCTTGGTGTATTGGTTGTGTTCTTTGTGGCCAGTTACATTGTTAGCATGATTGTTAGCACGCAGAAAAATGATATTCTTGCAGCTGCAGATCAAATATCTGGGACGCTCTTCATAATAACCATACTTATAGGTTTTCTGTTCGTGATATTGATGACGAGGCTAAGCAGGGTTAGGATAACTCCTTTGGCTCCAAAACTCCTGCTTGACAACTCCGGTGCAAAAACGGCCCCATTTGTGGACGCAACTGGGGCGCATGAGGGTGCTCTTTTAGGAGACGTGCTGCATGACCCGTTCCAAAGCGGCGGCCTTGGAACACCGCCACATGAGAGGGTTGTTTTAGGTGATATACATAAGGCAAACGGTGGTGTTCTTTTTATAGACGAAATAGCTGATATGACGCCGGAGATGCAGATACAGCTTCTTACTGCCATGCAAGAGAAGAAGTCCGCTATAACTGGCAGGAGCGAAAGAAGCGCTGGGGCAATGGTAAAGACCGAGCCGGTTCCATGCGATTTTATATTAGTAGGGGCCGGTAATCCAGAATCTATAATGAAGATGAGCCCTGCTTTAAGGTCTAGGATAAGAGGCTACGGTTATGAGGTATATATGGAAGATAATATGCCTGATACTGTAGAGAATAGAAACAAGATAGCGATATTTGTAGCGCAGGAAGTGAAGAAAGACGGAAAGATACCACCTTTCTCCAGAGAGGCTGTCGCCGAGATCGTAAAAGAAGCAAAAAGACGAGCTGACAAGAAAAATTCACTCACGCTCAAGCTGAGAGAGCTTGGAGGCATAGTCAGGGTGGCCGGTGACATGAGCAGGGAAAAAGGCAAGAAGATAGTTGAAGCATCAGATGTGATAAACGCAAAAGAATATGCAGGGTCGTTTGAACAGCAGGTTGCATCAAGGTTCATAAAAGAAAAGAAGGAGTACGAGGTCATACAGGTGTCTGGATCGCATGTTGGAAAGGTCAATGGACTAGCCGTGATAGAGAACTCTGATTCAGGGCTTATGCTGCCTATAGAAGCTATAGTGACCAAAAGCATGAGAAAAGGCGGCGGGGAGATAATAGCCACCGGAAAACTAGGTGAGATCGCTCAGGAGGCTGTGAAGAATGTTGGTGCAATAATAAAGTTGTACTCAAAGCAGCAGTTAAGTGACTACGATATCCACATACAGTTCTTACAAGCTTATTCTGGGGTAGAGGGCGACAGCGCAAGCATAAGCGTAGCCACTGCCATACTTTCAGCGATAACTGGAATACCAGTGAAACAGTCAATTGCGATGACTGGCTCATTGTCGATACTTGGGGAGGTGCTTCCAGTAGGCGGGATAACATCTAAAGTCGAGGCAGCTGTAAACGCTGGGATAAAAGAGGTTATAATCCCAGCTTCTAACTTCGGCGACTTGGTCCTACCAAACAATGCCAATATCAAGATCATACCAGTCAGCACACTTAGCGAAGTGATAGACCACGCAATGGAAAATGGAAAAGAGAAGACCAAGCTTATCAAAACTATAAAGGGCGCATTCAAGAAGAAGCCAGCGGTATAGAGACAACAAATTTGAATGGAAAAGAAGACTTATCTAAAGGTATTTGACCTAAAGACATTAGAAGCTCTGAGCAAACTAGAAGGAGATGGTTACATATCCAACCTTACAGGGCCTTTAAGCACGGGCAAGGAATCTTATGTTTTCAAGAGCGTTGACTCCAATGGGAGAGAAGTCGCAGTGAAGATTCATAGACATGACATAAACGCGTTCAAGAAGATACCTACTTACCTTGTCCTTAGAGGCAGCAAATCCGGGGGCTTCATAAGGAGGATAAACACCTGGACCAGGTATGAATTTAATTTCCTCTCGAAAGCATTCACCATAGGGATAAGAGTACCGGAGCCGTTCAGGGTCTATGAAAATGTGCTTACCATGCAATTCATCGGCGAAGGGGAAACAAACGCTCCCCTTGCGGTGAAAGCGGATGATTTCGATCGAAGCCGATGGTATGATGAGATAGTGGACAGCATAGTTAATATGGGAAAAGCAGGCTTCATACACGGCGATTTGAGCCCCTATAATATAATGAACTTCAAGGGCGACCCTTATCTGATTGACTTTTCGCAGGCTTTGAAATTGTCACCTTCAACCCTTGATTATCTCAAGAGAGACATAGACAATATAAACAGCTGGTTCGCAAGGCTCGGCTTCGGCGGGGCATTAAGAAGCCAAGAGATCATTAAGATGATAAACAACTCATATGAATAACGATACTAGAATAAGGATACTGAAAGCTCTCAGGAAGATACCTCGCGGGAAAGTGACAACATACAAAGCGCTGGCAAAGAGATTTGATGTGACGCCCAGGGAGGTTGGAAGAGTTTTGAGTACAAATGACAGGCCAGAATATTATCCGTGTTACAAAGTTGTAAAATCAAACAGAGAGATAGGCGGGTACACTATAGGCAATAAAAACAATGAGAAAACTAAATCAGAGAAGATCAAAAGGCTGAAAGCTGATGGGGTAGAAGTGAGAGATGGGCGCGTACATGAGTCTGCTGTATTGAAAACATAAAAAAATTAAACAAAAATTCAGTCAAGCCTGTAGATGAGCTCATTCTTTAAACGGTTACCTTCTTTCCTAAATAAGCCAACAGCATAAGACGAGCCTGCCTTATTTTTCTCCTCTTTGTCTTCCACTAAATCAGTCAGATTTCTCATACGCGCTTTTGAAATAGCTGTCAAGAGCAGCCACGATCCGCTTTCTATCTTGTCATTTTCCAATATGTGTGATGATATGTAGCTGGCTGATTCAATTTTGTAGTCAAACAAATTAGAGAGGTATATAAAGTACTTGTCTTTTGATTCCAGCCTATCTAGAAATTTGAATATGTCCTCCCTGTGGAAGGTTATGCTGAGATCATCTGAAAGTTCTGGTTTAGACAGGTTAGTTTCTACAAACCCTTTGTAGAACTTCTCATTTCTATTATGCGCTATATTTATAACATCGAAGTATTCACCGTACTCAAAATCTAGATTTTCTCTGTATCCTTTGTTATCTGTACTATTGAAATAGTACATTAGCTCAAGCGCTTGGAATATCGCGCTTGGATTGGTGTCAACCAGGTCTATAGCAGCAAGCTTGTTATTCTTTTGAAGCTTGGATAATATGTAAAGGTTTGCTGTAAACCCGCCGGATATTCCTACATACCTACCCAAACCGCTTATGCCTTTAAGCTTTTCCTCTGCTGGCGTGATATCCTCGTTAGATGTGTGGTAGACTACATTGGCACCCATATCTTTATCCAGTATGCTTGCCAATCCTGAACTCACGTTGCAAGTTATCTTGCTCATGAAATCTATGATGAATAAAACTGTTATTTAAACCTTACGCTAATCCAGTTTTACTTCTTCCCACTCTACTCTCTTGTTTTCTACAGCATCTTTTACGAATCTTTCACTCTTGCTTAGACTTGAGCTTCCTGTCTTTATCTCTATGAACCTTATATTTACCTGCCCCTTGCCTTCCGAGACTCCCTTTGAAAGCCCGTCAAAAACTATGTAGTCTATTGGATTGCCTATGAACCTGGCATCAGATATATCATTTATCTTGCTGTATATGACCGGAAAAAGCTGCTCACTAAGTTTTCCTTTAACAACGTACCTCTGCCTCTGCAAGGCTTCGTCTAGTTCTTTTCGCATTTCTTTTTCCTTCCATGATTCAAATAGTTTTGAGGCGGCTCTGCGAAGTATATAGAAGAGGACTATAGACGCAAGAATTGAAGACACTATCACGCCGATTATTAAACCAACATAAAAGGCTTCCATCAGATAAACGATACAGACATCAAATATATCTTTTAATTCTTATTCTCCAACATCGACTTGATGCCGCAGAAGTTGACCACAGAATCATCATTTTTTGACATAAACAAAACATAAAACAAAATTTAAATCTTAAAAGATACTATTTCTATGATGGTTTACAAAGAATCAAAACTAAAATTAGATAATGAACTGGAAGTATTCTACAGATCTTGGGAGCCTGCATCGCCTAAGGCTTTAATAATAGGGCTCCATGGTTTCGCTGAACACAGTGGTAGGTACATCAAATTCGGGCAATGGTTAGAATCAAACGGTTTTTCATTTTTTATGTATGATTTAAGGGGCCATGGAAAAACCGCAAAGGACAAAGAGGAATTCGGAGACGTAGGCAATTTCAATGATTTTATAGATGATACAAAAAATTTCATATCCGAAATAAAAAGAGATAAGAATAGTATTAAAACCGTAATTTTTGGGCATAGTATGGGTGGACTGATAGCTTTGCATTATATCGCAAGGGTTAAAGATGGCGTAGATATGGCGATGACCAGCGGGGCTGCGACAATAACAAAGGCAGACCCTTTTTCCAAATTGCTATTGTATATAACTTATCTTACAAATAAAAAGGCCAGGATAAAACTTCCTATTAAAGCGGAAAACTTGACACACAACAAGAAATTATATGAAGACTACGTAAAAGACCCTCTAGTATTCAAAAATCCGACGATTAGATTAGTATATCAGCTATCGCTTGGATCCAAGGAAGTTTGGAAGCATATAAACAGCATTGATATGCCGATACTGATGATGCACGGCGGTGATGATAAAGTAGTTCCGAACAGGGCAACAAAAAAAGCCTACTCAATGATAGAATCGAACGATAAAACAATTAGAATATATCCCGGGTTTTATCATGAGATATTGAATGAGCTAAATAATGAAAACGTTTATAATGACATTTTAAGTTGGCTGAAAGCACACGTTTAATTTAACAAAAACATGTCGGGGATGGGATTTGAACCCATGACCTCCGCCTATCTCAGATCATCTCATGAGGGCGGCGTACTACCGCTGTACTACCCCGACTATCTCTTATAGCCTATGTCTCTAAGAAATTTATGCCTTTTCTTGCGGGCATTATCATCCTCTGCACCCAATGGCTTCTTACCGTCTATTACTCCAAGGATTCCCCTTCCGTTTTCCCCGTCGTCGTATCCGACCACAGTTATGGGGTTGGATGTTGCCGCGTATAGACCAACAACTTCTTCAACTTCTTTTATCCTGTTCAATACGTTTATTGGATACCCATCCTTCAGGAGTATAACAAATATGTGGCCTGCGCCTATCTTCGAAGATATGTCTACGCTCTCCTTTATTAATGAGTCATCATTTCCTTCGTATCTGACCAACCTATCCCCTGATGCCTCATTGAAGGCTATACCAAATTTCAGATGCGGAGACGAAGAAGCTAAACACTCATATAAGTCTTCGACTGTTTTTATGAAGTGAGATTGCCCTATTATTATATTCTCACCTTCATGTACCTTTATCTTCACTTCAAATATTCCTTTGTTTTCCATATACATTGTGATTAATTATCAACGGACTAGACAAGACTAAATAACATATCCGCATTGGT
>JBMFTM010000001.1:0-57268 GCA_049967035.1 Candidatus Acidifodinimicrobium sp. | reverse complement strand
AGTTTAGATTCAATCTTAAAACAGTTTAATGGTTTAAAAGGTGGATTTGAGGTCGTTGTAGTCGACAACTTCTCTACTGATGGAACTTGGGAGATACTTAAATCCTATTCAAAAAAGTATAAAAACTTCAAGATAATTCAAGCCAAGTGCTCTAGAGGATTAGGAAGGGCGATAGCTTACAACCATTCTACTGGCAAATATTTTATGTCAATAGACCTTGACAACATATACGAACCAATATTAAGGAAAGTAATAGAAGGGTTGATAAAAACATACAAACCATACTCTTTGATAAACCCGATACATTTCATGGACAGAAGAACCATGGATAGGATAGGTAATTGGAGGGACTTACTAGCTGCAGAGGATGTGGAGCTTTATGCTAGGGCATTATCTAAAGGCATTAAAATCTATTCTTTGCCAGTTCATCTGTTCCAAAACGAGATAGCAAGAGGAAACAGGGAAGAAAGATACTCTGGATTTAAATTCCGCAGATTAAAGAGACTCATAAGACTTTACAAGGCAACCGATGCCGCTTTAAAGGCTCAAGGTGCACTTCATTTCAAAGATGTAATCAGAAAAACGCGTTCATATGAATTTTTGGCAAAGATTGTACTATTAAAAATAAAAATTCTTAGGCAGAAAGTTTATAGATACTCAGATAGATATATTAACTCTATCTATATGGCTGACAATACGAGGATAATAGATCCACGCAAACTGCATATACCTAAAAAATATATAATATTAACTGTTGGGATTTGGCTACAAAATCTGGAGGCATTTAACAAACTGCAAGACGATGTCAGTAAGTTTCACTTTGATCATTTCAAACTAATAGGAAAGAGGTACAGGACTCTGATCATCTCTACTTTTTACTATGATGAGACCGCAAAGGATATTTTGAAATTCAACGAAAAATTCTACCAAAGTTATTACAAATAGTACTTTTTAAAATTCAATGCAAATATTTGATTATACGCGCAATTGGGGTGGATGGGATTTGAACCCACGACCTCTGGCACCCGAAACCAGTATCATACCAAGCTAGACTACCACCCCATACACTATTGTCGTGCTCTATGATACTCCGGATACACACCAGATCTCATTATAACACTGTCAGTTCTTATTACTATACCTTTCTCTATGTCTTTCAGTGAACTTGAATCTATCGCTGCCTTACCTATAGCGACTATCTCGCCCTTCAACGTGTATATCAAAACCCATTCGCCTATTTTGAAAGGATTAAACTTCACTACGCCAGGGACAGCTACTGGAGCACCTTTGCAGACCGTATCAACGGCAAAATCAGATATCCACACCTTCGGAAGAAAATCTACCGCTTTCTCTATATTCTGTATCACCTTATTTAATGGCTTTTCATCCCCCTCCTTTTCATAGAAGTAAACTGCATCTTCTAAATTTTGAAGGGTCGACAAACCATCATCTTCAGTGAGGTTAGCAACTTTCGTTCTCCTCAATTCCACCATATGGGCGCCTACACCAATCTTTTCCCCCATGTCGTGTATCAGCTTCCTTATATATGTGCCTGATTCTACACCCACCCTGAAGAGGACATCTCTTCCATCTACTTCCAATACGTCTAGATAATAAACTGTTCTCTCTCTATACTGCCTTTTCACATTTGATCTTACCGGCGGAAGCTGATTTATCTTGCCAACAAACTCCAGCATCTGTTTCTTCAGGTTCTCTTCTTCGAATTCTTTATGAACATGCATTAAGGCAATGTATTCTTTTCCGCCTAAAAGAAGGAGAGCTATCGCTTTATTTGCGCGGTTTAAGGATAAAGGCAGTAATCCAGTCACGTTGGGATTTCTTTGTGAATCACACTAAAGTCCCTGAGTAACCGATCTTACTGACATTCAGCGGAGACAGTATCCTCTTGGCGATAAAAGCGGAAGTCTTTGATCTCATTCCACTTGGCTTATCAAGCAAAATGAAGCCAAGGTCAAGCTTCTGCTTTATATCTCTCCTGTCGGGATATACTCCGTAATCCTCACAGGTCGCCTCATCGCGCAAAGACATAACTTCACGTTTTATACCCTCATAAGGCAGGCCCATTGAACTAGATTATACTTTAAAGAATTTAAATATAAAATCTACGCAGAGATCTCTTAGATTGTCCCTGTCCAATTTACTGGAATCCACAATCAGGTCAAATGGAGCTAAATCATAGGCCACATCTATTTTGTACAAACTTCTATAAATCTTTGCGGTCAAATCGTCTTTCTTTTTAGTTACAGCAAGGGCAGATTTGTATGGGATACTGTCTCTTATAGAAACCCTACGTGCTCTCACCTCTATCGGTGCTTTAACATATATCTTCACCGTATTTCTATTGCTACCTAACAGCCAGGGCATAGTCCAGCTATCCACTACGATATTGTCGCTTCTCCTAATGGTCCTAAGGAGCTCCGAGTCTAGTCTTTTATCAAACTTAGTGTTTTTGAGCCTGAAGAGAATCATCTGCATACCTTCTTTGGATTCCCACGACCTAAACGTCTTGTCTGGAAGGAGATTTTTAAGCTTAGAACTACCTGAAAGATACTCTAAGTTGAGCTCATCTGCTAAACCCTTAGCCAAAGTGGTCTTTCCTGAAGCTGTTAGACCGGATACTGTTATTATCATACATATACCCAGACATTCATATTTTATAAAATTAAATTCCTAAATGCTATTGTTTTCTATGAGAGAAAGGTTCTTATCAAACACACTTGGAAGATAGCTTAGGTTATCACAGTAGTTTATAGCTGTAGGGGAAGTCGAACATTCTCCGGTCAATTCATACTTTGAAAGCTGTGTGTAGTTTATCTGATAAACATTTATGTTCGTAAGAACTTGATTCTCGATACTTAGAAGAGAGTTGACTGGCAGGTTGTCAGAGAACACCAATTTAAAGCCAGGCACAGTCTCATTTAACAGATATAACTTTACGAATAATGTGTTCAATGTTTGATTTGGCATGAATAAGCCAGCAGGTTGATTTCCGTAGGATGATAGATTAATTGGTTCCGGTATATAGCCCTGACCTACTCCACCTATATGAAGAGTTGCTGTCTCGTTTGGAAGAAGAAGCATGAACCCTCCAGGTATGCCGCTTGTGCTTTCCTGCACACACCCCTTAGAATAAGTACACATGTAATCTATCGGCATAGGAGACGAAGCCTGCTGTGTTAAGGTATTGTAGATTATACCGTAAGGTTTTCCTATCACTGTTGATGAATTAAATGGCAGCAGCACCTCAAGTAGTATGGCATCACTTGCCGGGATGTTCTGTAATCCAACTGTTACATTCGAATTGACTAAAGCATAACCTGTGCTTGGGCTCCCTCCAAACACAGCCAGATACTTATAACTAGCATTACCGATGTTGTTAGAATTCAACTGTGAGGTTCCCTCTATCAGTGGAGAGAATTCAGTCGACTTCAATGCTATCGTTGAGATAGCTGAGAACTTTAAAACTTCGCTGCCGCTTATAACTGCGTATGTTGGTTCGTGGATAAAATGAAGATAAGTCGCATACTGATAAGGCGATGTGGCTTCAAAGAAGTACTTTGCAATCATAGATTGATATCCATAGGCGTTACTCCCGTCAGCAACGGCTGTTCTTCCAGCTATCGCCTCTTCCCAATAACCATAATCCCACCACGAGATTATTGAACTGTTAGCAGGGGTATTCTGGTTTATCCAGAGCATAGTAGGGCCCCAAAGCGCAAGACCTGAGCCACTTTGCTGCGCTATCTGATAGGATACTGTCAAACTGTCATACAGCTCTATAGCAACGAATGTAAGCGCTATAATGGTTATCAGACCTACTGCTAGATAAAATAACCTCTTCTGTTCAGGGCTCTTGAATAATGACTTAGTGTATTTGATCCCGGAATTAGTCAAGAAAACAACTGCTAGAGGAACCAACAACGCCGCTGTTAGATCAGTCGGTTCCAGAAGTCTCAACTCTAAATTTGATAACACCAATGTCAAAATGAATAAAGTTAGGAGCATGAGGTACACTTTATCGGAGACACTTTCTCTTTCAAATTTATCAAATACTAAGAATATAGTGAATATGCCAATCAAACCAAAGGCCCCATATTTATAGTAATTCTTAGCTTGCCCTATAGCCAGCGAAACAACAATCAAGATTATAGATATAAACACAAAAACAGCCACATTTCCGAGGAGCTTTTTGCTTCTGTGCCGACTGAATTCATACAGCGCTATGACCTCTGGCAAAAATGACATTATAACTGCCACTATAAGGTAAACTTCAGATGATAAGCTGAACGAAAATGTTCCACCATTTATAAGTACCACCATCGGAAGCAACAGAGAATAGAAGATATACCAGTGTTTGAATCTCCTTGAAATAAGATAAAGGAGCACTCCTGAGCCAATGAACAGCAGCAAGAAATTTACCCCAATACCTGAAACAACAAAATTGTACTCTGAGAACCTATCTGCGAGGTTAACGACGCCGTACTCAGCAATCGTCAAAGACAGCGGATTTACAGCGCCAAGGCCAAGCGGATGAGCTATCTCCGAGCTAAGGAATGTAAGGATTTTATGGAGTAAATTCAACTTGGGGATTAAGCTTATCACAAAGCCTATCAAGAGTGCATATATCACTGGGCTTGTGCCTTCGTTGATGTGCGGTATCCTCAATCTGTCTTTGTATTTATCATAAACGAAAAGCTTAAAGAGTATCACTAAATATACAAAGTACATCGGAAACAGCTCAAAGCTCAACAAGTTCGACAGACTGAAGTTCAAGAAGCTGGCTTCGAATGCTAGGAACAATCCAAATGGCAAAAACGCGTACAGATCCTCCTTCTTATCAAATTCAAACATTATCAAAAGAAGGTATGTCAGCGGTATGGTTATTACAGAGAACACGGGGTAGCCGCTGGTTATCGTCCCAAAACCTACTGATATGGCCATCAGAAAGCCATACAGCAGTTTAGAATTTCTGTCTTTTGACGTGAATATTTTTACAAGCATGAAAAATGACAAGAATATGAACATGAAACCCATCGCGGTCTTAGTTGAAAATCCTGCTGAGGTCCTGCCTAGCAGTGTTTCAAACGCGGGAAAAACAAAGGCCCCCAAAGAAGCCATCCAATAATCTCTAAAGACATACAACAGAATAAAGAATAAAAGCAGAGTCATAACCGCCGCAACAATCGGCGGATAAATCATAAACCAAGTCATTGGAGTAGCGGCTGGAACCAAAGGCTGCATGAAACGGTACATGTATGCGCCGAAAAATGATATAAGAACCTCCTGAGACCTAGAAGGTAACCCTATCGGGAGGTACTGAAGGTGATTTATCACTGGTACATTGCCAGTTGTAATGATGTCCCTCATAAGATCATAGAATTCATACGGGTCTAGACCAGTAAGTGAACCACCCATACCTAGATAATCATTGCCGACCAGTGGCGTAGCCCCTAATGCAGGCAGACTAGCAGTCCTTATCAACAAACCTAGGATTATTGCTGTAAACAAAAGCGCGTAAAAAGGCGCCTTGTGTTTGGTGAATAAGGCTGAGAGGACAGCCGAGACTATCATAAGCCCGAGGGTGATATAGAAATAAATCGATAGGTAAGTGTAAAGCAAAGAGGCCACCATCAAAACCGCTAGAATGGCAAATATGAGACCATAACCTACGCCATACTTTACCACTGGCTTCAACATCGATTTTATAGAATCAAGATTGAGATTTAATTCAAGCTCGGTGACTTTTTCCGTCTTTTTTTCTTCATGGATTTCCGAGGAGGATTCTCGAGGCTTACCTTCATTTACATTGTTTTCCATTTCCCCTTTTTTCAGGCTCCCAACGGTATAAATCCAACTGTCTGTCCAGTTCTGCTTCCACTACCTTGTTTGGGTACAGCCTGAATTTATAATTACGCATATTTTTGTTTGCCATTTCTTTCATAAATACTTATCCTTACCGCCTTTCATCTCTCATCTCACGAAAGGGGAATTCTCGACGAATTAATTAAACCTTAACTCTATATAAGATTGTAACTTCTCAACAAAGACGGCTTATTCAAGAACTCAAAGTGCTCCGGATGAGCCACGTATTCGTCGTATATGGTAGGCCTTGAATAATCTAAGAAATCTATCTTAGTAGCCTCTGAGTAATCCACCTTCAAATCGTTGTAGTTTCTATTCATAACGATGTTGTTGTTACCCAAAACATATACTGCTCCGCCTCTTTTCTGTTTCATTGGGTTATAATTCGACTTGAAAGTAGAATTTACTAGATTCGCTTCTATAAGAATACCACTCCCAACATTTACAGTTATATGGCCGTAATTTGGAAGCATTATAACTCTATCACCTTTCTTGGCATGGATAAGCTTGACGTCATATGATCCATCCTCATTGGCCCTCTGCAGAATATATAAGACCTCGCCGTATAACACCTCGTAAATCTCTGGATAAGAAAGGTTATCCTCAACTATTGGATGATAATGGCCCAAGGTCTTGTTGAATTCACCACCTAAGTCATAGTGATCCAATACTGTTATATCGTACCGTATGGTATGTGCTTCGAACACAGATGAGTTTTTATCAAATCCAACACCCCTAAACATGTAATATAGTGGGTCATTCTTGTTGGAGGTATTGATGAAGGTCCTGTTGAAAAGTACATCGCTCATCTCATTCAATCTTCTTATATCGGCTGCTAAATTTGCGCCATCGCATTTTAATGACATCCCCTTCTCATCGAACTCTAAATCTAAGATGTTGCTGCTTATTTTCATTATCGTTAATAGTAGACGCAAGTTTAAATCTTTTTAGATTGTTCAAACAATCTCGCTAATCTACCAAGCCTTACCGTAATAAGTATAAAGATAATGTCCGATCTGCTTATCGCTCTGAAGATATAAAGCAGAAATATATACAAAATAACGGCAGCAACCAGTATGAACGGCAGTTCTATCAACCTAGTGAAGTTGGCAAGAAGCAACAGTATGAAACCTACCATAAGTAACCCTGCAATGGTCCCCTTTATTATGGCCCCGATCGGCAGTTTTATCTCTATATACCTTCTCGTGAAATATAGATTTATTGTAATAGTGAGAACCGTCACACCTAATGAAACCAAAGCCGCCCCTGTGGAGAAGAACCTGGGTATTAAAAGAATAGACAATATTATCCCAACCATTGCGCCTGAGATTGTAGAGTACATGGAATATTTCTGTTTTCCGCTTGCACTCAAAACAGTTGTTAAAGGCGAAAGAATGCTACTTATCAAAACGCCAGTCATGAGCACTAAAAATGGCCCAGCAGACCCCAAGAACTCCTGGTGATAAAACAGGCGAATCAGAGGATTAACTGTGACTGCTGCACCAAAAACAAGTGGTATAGTTATAAGAGCAGAAAACCTGATTGAATCCTTCATCAATCTGTATAGATAATCATAATTTTTCTTCTCGAACATCTTAGTTATGGATGGAAAGAAAGCGATAGCTATAGCCCCTCCAGGAGCGCCTACCAAGCCAGAAAGAACTGCACCTATCCTATAGAACCCAACAAAACTCATGTTAGGCGCTATAACCCCTAGAAGGATCACTATAAATGAAGAGTAGAATATAGAAAAGAGAGACCCAGTGTATGTAAATGTAGAGTAAGACCTCAATTCCTTTCTCTCTTCATAGGTAGGTTTTCTTACCTCTTTTATATGATTTATTATCTTCCTCGCAAGGAAAAAGGCGATTATGAACGCCACAAAATAGCTTACATCATAAACACTTATAACACCTATCAAGCTTAATCCCAGGTAAAGGACCAATATCTGCCCTACCCTCATTATGTCCAAAGTAGCGTTCACTATGAACCGATATTTCTGCAGTTGATACCCAGAGAAGAGGCTCTGATAGAAAGAGTTTACAAGTGAGTAAAATGTCAAACCTATAGCGAGTATTATCAAAAGATTCCTGAGAATAGGTTCATGATAAAATGAAGCAATTGGCCCGGAAAGAACAAGCATCGCAACACTAAGTGAGATAGATGTTATAACTATCAGATACAGATAATTTTTGGCCACCCACTTCAAAGCCGGTCTGTCATCTCTAGCTTTATACTTTGAAACAGCATACTGCAGAGAACCATTTATCCCTATGGACGAGAAGGTTAAAAACATCGACCATATAGTGACAGCAAGAGAATAAACACCGAAATTTGTAGGTCCCAGGAATCTTGCTAAGAAAAGACCTATAAAAAAGGATGTAAAATAGTTCACTATCGACCCTAAAAATGAGTAAGAGCTGTTAGAAGCAATTTTTACCCTTTCCTCAGTAAGCTCATTAGTTATCTCGTCTGACATAAAACTCAAACTTTGACTTAATTGTCATATTTAAATTAATAAAAGACATACGAATATAAATGATTGGGATATACGCTGAAAGTGCGATAATACTTATAATTGCAATCAGTTTTCCATTGAGTTACATAGTCGCAGAATACAGTGAAAGGGAGATAAAAAATCTGACTAAATACTTCACTGACAGAATATTTGTGCCTGCATTTGCCGTTGAAATAGCGTTATTTGCAGCGGTTATGCGGCTCCTAAACCCCATGATTTATGCCATCGGCGCTATCCTTGTGATATTCAACCTGTTCTCTTTTTCATTTTACTTCGCAAGGAAATGGAATTTCGCGAGGTCTATACTTTATTTCTTGTTATTCTTAGTAATAGAATTCATAGTTGCGATGCTATATTGATAATTATGAAAGTAGGGATAATAGGGCGAACAAATGTTGGAAAAAGCACATTGTTTAAAGCGATGACAATGGAGGAGGTGGAGATAGCTGACAGGCCCTTCACAACCATCGAACCTAATCGAGGCGTGGCTTATGCAAAGATAACCTGCCCTGATAAGGAATTTGGACTGAAATGCAACCCACATAATGCGCCGTGCGTGAATGGAATCAGGTATGTCCCTTTTGAACTGATAGATGTAGCAGGCTTAATAAAGGATGCAAGCAAAGGAAAGGGGCTAGGCAATAAGTTCTTAACAGACGCAATGGAAGCTGATGCACTTATACAGGTCATAGACATATCAGGAAAAACCAATGGAAGCGGTGAAAAGACTGAGAGCTATGACCCAGCTGAGGACATAAACATGGTTAGGGAGGAGCTAACAGCGTGGATAGGCGGGCTCATACATAAGGTAAGAGTCAAAAGCAGCGAGGGCTTGGCTGAGGCTATGTACAAAGAATTGTCCGGATTAAAGTTCAGATTTGAAACCATAAAAGAGGGAATCAAAAAATTCAACGTAAATCGGCCAGATGACCCTAACTTAGGGGAATTCATAGACTTCTTATTAGATTCAGATAAAAAGATGATAATCGCATGCAATAAGATGGATATAACTGAAAACCTAGAAGAGAAATTGAAACAGTTGAGATCTAAATTCCAATATGATTTCATACCCTGCTCAGCTGGGGCAGAACTTACACTTAAGGAAGCTGAGAAGCATGGTTTTATAAGTTACAACGGAAGCAGCTTTGAAATAAAAAAAGATATAAATCCACAGCAGCGGGGTGCGCTGGACATGATTAAAGGCATGCTGGACAAATTTGGAGGGACTGGTGTTGATTCACTCATAAACGCACTAGTTTTCAAGACTATGAATTGGAAGGTTGCCTTTCCTGTCGTGGATGAGAAAAGGCTCACAGACAGCCAGGGAAGAGTCCTACCAGATGCGTATCTTTTGGATGAGAATGCAACGCCAAAAGATCTAGCAGAGAAAGTACACACAGAAGTGGCCAAAAACTACAAAGGCGCTATAGATTGCAGAACCGGACTTAAGATAAGAAATGACAAACCACTTGAAAATGGGCAGATAATTAAGATAATAGTATGAACAACTCAAAAGTTTTCCTGAAGAATAAAGCTATAATGGACAAGATAATAGAAGCAGCAGAACTCGATAAAAACGATATAGTCTTAGAGATAGGGAGCGGGGATGGAAGGCTCACAGAGAAAATAGCTTCAAAGGCAAAAAAAGTGTATGCAGTCGAGAAAGACTTATTCCTAATAGATAAGTCAAAGGTAAAGCTTTCAAACTACAAAAACATAGAGTTCATAAACCAGGATATTCTAGAGATGCCTTTCCCCGGGGATGTAAATAAGATAATATCAAATCTACCCTACAGCATCGCATCACCTATAACTGAAAGGATAATCCGCTTTATGAACAACCATGTGGACTCTATAGCAGTTTTAATGTATCAGAAGGAGTTTGGGGAGAGAATGCTCGCTGCCCCCGGCTACACTGATTATTCTATGCTAACTATATTCTGCACATATACTTGCAGTATCACCAAGATAATGGATGTCAGCAAAGCAAACTTCAGGCCTATTCCCTCAGTTGATTCAATAGTGATAAAGATAAAACCAAAAAACATAAAGATTGATGACAACTTCATAAACTTCTGCAAACTTATTTTCCAACACAAAAAAAAGAACGTTTACACGGCTATAATGTCAAGCAGAAGCAAACTTAAAACAAGCGACAAAGATTCGATAAGGGAAAAGCTGAGTAAAGTCAACAAGAACTATTTAAAGGAGAAAGTTTTCTTTCTTAGCTTGGATGACTTAATGGATTTATACAAAGAGGTAGTTTCTGCTGGCATATGGTAGAGAGAAGAGCGAGGGTAATAAAGCATAGGAAAAGACATGCGTTGCGCAGGTTCAATCTTAGACTCAATATTGACTATACCAGGTACGGTTTCAACAAAAGAGAATTGATAGATATAGGTATCGCATGGTTCGCGCTATCAGTCGCATTCGCCTACGCTCTCTTTTATGACTTTTCGGGGTCGCAAATTCTGCAGATTTTAGGTAAATTCTCCTTCATTTACATATTCATAGGCTCAATGATAGCCATAGCCTGTGGATTCATAATGCACGAGCTAATGCATAAGTTCGACGCGCAGAGATATGGGTACGAAGCGCATTTCAGGATGTGGATTTTTGGGCTTCTCCTTGCGCTTGTAACCAGCTTGTTCGGATTTGTATACGCCGCACCTGGGGCGACATACTTTGAACCAGACCCGAGTGAGATGTACATGGATCCAAATGGATTTAGGAAAAGGTATGGAATAATATCATTTGCCGGACCAAAGATAAATCTGATATTCGGCTTTGTTTTCCTTGGATTATTTTATCTTGCTTTCTTTTTAGCCGTATACTTAAACTTAACTGTAGCAGCTGCTTACCCTATCCTGATAATACTCGCGATACCAGCTTTCGTAAACTTTTATCTTTGTGCGTTTAACTTGATACCAATAATGCCATTGGATGGGGCAAAGGTCTTCAGATGGAACAAGAAAATATGGGCTACATTTTTTGTCATCTCATTAGCCGTAAGTGTTATGATATTTTTAGGGAAAATACCTTATTTCCCGCTGTGAATTAGGCAGACATACAATGCACTATTCGGCTAAAAACTTATAAACTGATAATGAGAAGTATTCCAATGGAAAATAAAATTGTTTTAAATTCGCAGATAACGCCGGGTCACTATATAGTTACCGCTTTTCCGACTGCGGGGCTTGTGTCTTTGCTTGCGGCGAACTATCTGATACAAAAAAAGATAATCAAAAAAGTGGGCCATATTCAAGTAAGCAGCCTAAGTCAAATTGCAATAATCGAAGATAAACATCTGGATTATCCAGTGAGATTATTTGAGGGTGGAAATTCTATTTTCATAACTTCTCAGGTTCCAATACCTGCACAAAATATAAATGAGCTTACAAAGGATATCCTCGAGCTATACGAAAAGATAAAGGCCAGAGGGATAATTGCGATAGATGCTATAGAAGCCTCTGAAGAGAAGGAAAAAGGTGAAACTTATTTCATATCTGAAGGCTTTGATAAGGAGATAAAAAATGCAAAGGAGCTGGAAGACGGCGCTATGATAGGCATAAACGCAAGCATAGCTTTGACAGCGAAGGATAATAAAATTCCATTCTTAGGTTTGATGGCAGAGACCCACATGAGCATCCCTGATGGGTTAGCTGCGTCATCTCTAATAAAAGCCCTGGAGAACGTGGTTGATATTCATATTGACACCACTGATTTAGTGAATGAGTACAAGAGGGTCGTCAGTAAATTAAACAGCTTAATAAACAAAACAAACCAAACAAAAAGCTTAAAGGAAGAAACTTACGGATAAGGTCAATTTTTATGATTGATTTTGATGATCACATTGATTTTGCTGAAAGACTGCGTAAGAAATTAAAGAGCCAAGTAGATTTTTTGCAGATAAATTTAGAGAGCAGTGTTTCGAAAGGTGTATGGATCACGAATGGGAAGCTGAACATATCTGAGGAGGGGGATGAAGTCCTCGTAGGTGTCAGATTCTCCAAGAAGGGAAGGATTGGGTTTGCCTCTTTAAATCTCCCAAATAAATTTGATGTTTACGACGCTGTAAATCACTTAAAAGAAAAGATGGACAAAATAAAGGGATTTGAAATAAATGATATATCCTCGACTGATAAAACAGTAAATGAAAAGTACGAGGTAAAAGATGGAAAAGAAAAAATTGAAGATATCAGTTTGGATAGATTAGGTAAAGACGCAAATCATATCTCCGAATACCTGCAGAATAAGAAGGTCAAGACAAACAATGTATTCTTTGGACTTACGCTTACTAGACGCATATTCATAGATAGTGCGGGCAGCTTCATAGAGGCTAAGATCCCTTACATCAACTCATTAGTTACTTTGGTGATAGATGATCTAAATCCAGTAACACGCTACATTCAAGTAGGATATTCCGGGGCGTATCGTGATTTGGACTTTAAGTTAACAAACAAACTAAAGAGTGAGGTGGATGTGCTTCACAAGGTATCAAGAAATACCAATAAAGCCGTGCCAAAGAAGTATAATATAATCGTTGGAAGCGAGATATCTGGGATAATGGCGCATGAAAGCATAGGGCATCCATTAGAATTAGATAGGGTTTTGGGGAGGGAGCAAGCACAAGGAGGCAGCTCTTACTTCGATAAGAATGACATCTCAAACCGAAGAAGGATAGGTTCAGATAAAGTCAGCATATTTGATGACCCTACTATACCTGGCTCATATGGTTTCTATAAATTCGACAGCGAAGGTACAAAAGCTTCGAAGAGAAAGCTTGTTGACAAAGGGATAGTTAACAGCTTCTTGATGGACAGAGCTTACTCAAGAAAGATAGGAATGCAAAGCAATGCAGCTCTAAGATCTTCCACAGCAGCCATGGAGCCCATAATAAGGATGGCAAATACTTATGTAGCGCCGGGTAGCTTAACATTCAAAGAGCTTCTAGAACAACTGAAAGAAGGGATATATGTTAAATCATTCAATGAATGGAACATAAATGAAACTAGAGAGAACCAAAAATATGTTGGCTTAGAAGCGTACTATGTGAAAAATGGGGAGATAAGAGAAATGATAAAGGATCCTGTTATAGAGATCACCACCAAGAACCTGTGGAATAATGTAGTTGCTGTTGATGAAAACTTAGAGTTTAACGCTGCGGAGTGCGGTAAAGGAGATCCGATGCAGGGTATACCTGTTTTTGTAGGCGGGCCTAACATGCTAATTGAGGGGGTGACTGTGTATTAACCTGAATTTACTGATCAAAAAGCTAGAACAAGAGGGTATAACCTCATCTATAAACTACGCTATATCTGAAGCAGAGGTAACAAGGATATTCGACAATAAAGTTTCCATACTAGAGAAACAATGGTCGGAACAGATCATAGCCTATGTAATAAGAGGGAAAAAGAGGACAAACATATACGCAAAGATAGATGACAGTGAGGATAAAATAGTAAAGAGAGCGGTAAACTTACTTAATAATGTAGGAGAAACCCAATTCAATGGTATAACCCCTGGAAAGACAAAATACATATTCAATGGAAAATACACAAAACAAAACAATATAATAGAAGACTTGTTGAAGGAATCTTCACAAACTGGTATAACACTAAACGGGACTATAAAGCAAAACAAAATTAAAACACATACTGTGGACTCATTTGGTAAAGATATATCAGTTCAAACTGGAAGCAGCGAACTCAACTTAAACGGAAAGAAAAGTTATGTTGGTGCCTATGGCAGGGTATACAGCCAAAATGAGAAGATAGACCCTAAAACTGTGATTAATGAAATAGAAGGCTTAGCTGACATAAAACCTAATTGGGTGGACTTTCAAGGCAAAGCTGATGCCATACTGCTCCCCATGGCAAGCTCTGTACTGTTTTCTATGCTTGCGCAGTCTGCATCCGCGTTTAATATATTGAACCATGAAAGCTTTCTAGTTGACAAAATAAACACTTATGTAGCATCTGAAGTTGTCTCCATGCAAGACAGATTTGATGGGCCTGAGTTTACTCCGTTTGACGATGAGAACACAAAATGCTCTAACTTTTACATCGTAAAAGACGGGAAGTTATTGGAATTGCTGCACAACAACACCACAGCTGCTGCCTTAAAGGCAAAGAATCATGGTAATGCAGGGATAATAAGCGGGGAGCCAAGGAACCTGTTCATAGACAATGGAAATTTATCCTACGATGAACTTTTAGGCAAGACTGAAAGATGTATTGTGATAAATAACCTGTGGTACACCAGATTCAACAACATATTGAAAGGCGATTATTCAACTATGCCAAAGGACGCAGTGCTGCTGATTGAGAGGGGAACAGTCAAAGGCGCAATAAAAAACCTAAGAATAAGTGATAATATCCTTAATCAAATGAAAAACATACTATACTTCGGGAACAACGGAAGATATGTGAAATCTTGGGAGAATGACATACCGACCCACGTGCCGTCTATTCTAGTGAAAGATATAAACTTCACTAAGTCTTATTGAAATCAAATTTAGCGTATCTTTCAGCAACGTCATTAAGGTAAGCAGTTATATTCGAGTCCATGAAAGAAGTGGAATATGCTGTTATATCTTTTATGTTAACCCACTTGTAGGTCTGGAAGTATTTGGAAACATCCGGATCTCCAGATTTATATGACACCACATATACGATGTAGTTTAACTTTGGATTTTCACTTGGCACATACCTAAATATCTTATCCTGTATGTCAAAGGAGATACTTAGGTTTGTAAGCAGATCGCCCATAGCTTTACGCGGGCTATCTCCTTCGCTTAGATTAAGAAACGGGAACACCCATGTAGATCTAGGCAGAGCTCTATCCATCTCTTTTAATTTGACCAAGAGAACTTGGTCGCCCTTTAGAATAATAACACTAACCCTTCTATATGGCATAATTGTCTCATTTCTCCTGTGTATATAAAAAACATATAGTCCATCAAGCTTAAATAATTTGATGTTTTAGTATAATTTATAGGTTTTCAGGTGAATACTGAAGGTTCGTCTATGGAGATTGGCTATACAGACTACGATGAAGATGATGATTTTATCTCATTGGACCAACTTGATCCTAAACAAAGAGATAAACTTATCGAGATTTGGTCAGATAAAGATCAGATTAAACACTATATAGGCTGAAAACTATGAATAAGTCTGAAACTATAATTATAGCTATTGTGTTTATTCTAATTATAGGTGCGATTATATTCTATTCTGATCCAACGATACAACACAGAGAAGTTGCACAGGGATTGTGCGAATTACAGTGTCAGAATCTTAGCAGAACCACGGGAACCATATCTAACTCCTGCATATCTAATGACATTGCTTATGGGTATGGGTGTGCTGTGTCTAACAGCTCACTGAAATCAACATGCACGTCCAAAGACACCGTCATAGTTAACAGCAAATGCACACTCATAGGGATGACATAGATTTTACATTCCTAGTTCTTTTTTCGCCTTTGTTATATCTGCTATTCTCTTGTCTAAGGAGGGGTGGGTAGAGAACAGATTCATCAAAGTGTGGGAACTAAAGTTATTAACAATAAAAAGGGAGGAGAAAGCGCCTACATTATTGCTTCTTACCGCTTTAGCCGGCGTAACATTGCTTATCTTCCTCAAAGCCGATATCAAAGCATCCGGCTTTTTCACAGTCCTCACACTTGTTATATCAGCACTTGTCTCCCTAGATCTTGATATCCCTAACTGAACAAACGTTGCGCCTATAGGGATAAGAACCGCAGCTACCAGCAACAGTATCCCTGAGTTATTGTTCCTTTGATCTCCACCGAAGATCTCAGAGAATATGATGATATTTCCAATATACGATATCATCGTCGCAATGCTTGCTGCGATTGTAGATATCAATATATCCTTATTTGTGATATGACCTATCTCATGTCCAATAACAGCCTCCAACTCATCATCATCTAGCATATTCAGTATCCCCCTAGTGGCAACTACGACAGAGTGCTTCTCATCTCTCCCTGTAGCAAAGGCATTGGGAATATTTGTCTCCATAACTCCGACCTTCGGCATGTTGATATTAACTTTATCTGCTACTTTCTTGACTATTCTGTACAGCCTTGGCTCTTCCTTCTCTGTTACAAGCTTAGATTTTGTCATTCTCAATGCCAACTTGTCGCTGTAAAAATACGAGTAAAAGTTCAACCCCAGTGCCAATACTAAGAAAATCGACACGAACAGCAGTACATCGCCAAAAATGTAGCCTATTATGCCTCCCAAGAACACCAGCAAGACAGCCAATACAGAGAACAACAAAAACAATTTTATCTGCGACATAAACCATGCCCTGCTATAAATTGATTTACAGCATGCTTATAAATCTTTTAGATGCTCTCCTAAAGTTTTGGTATTTATAACCAAACTCCAAAGCAAAAGAAACGAGCTGTATTGGGGATTTTATCTCGTTGACATTTTCGGCCGCAGATACAAACAGGGCATCTACACCATGTTCATCGCATAAAGTAGAATTTTTAAGGTATAGCTTGTACGCATCAAAATAATTTTTGGATCTTATCAATGACTTGAAATCAAATACTACGAATATCCCACTCTCTTTAAGCTTCTTGCACAAGCCAGGGTTTAATATCACCTTATTTGCATACAGTCCGAATATAGCCTGAGCAGAACCTTTCCTTATAGCGCTTATATAATTGCCTGTAGAGTAGACACTTAAGGTGAAATGGTTTTTACTGTATGGGTCAAAAAGTTCCCCGTTCTGCATGAGAACTATTTTTTTGAAGCCTAACTTCTTTACTTTCTCTAAAAACTCATTATTATTGTTCAAGACTATATCCACAAAATCCATACAATCACTACCCCAAGTTTATACGATCCAAGTCCTTACCAATTATTGTATTAAATTTGCACTTGTATTTCTTACACAGATCTCTTGCCTCTTTGTCTATAATATCAGTGCCTTCATACCTTTGACTTTGATGCATTAGCACTAACGACTTAACCTTCGCCTTTGAAGCCAACTTAATTGCATCTTCCGTGGTTAAATGAAAAGATACTTTTGCCTCTTTCTGTTTAGTGAATGAAAAAGTGCATTCTGTTATTAAAACATCTACTCCCTGCACAAATTTTACCAGCTTCTCCTCATATATCAGATCCGTAAGATAAGCTAGGGTCACCCCTTTTTTTATGTACGTAGCCTCGCTCGCCTTTATTCTCTTTCCATTGTAAACTATATCTTTTCCTTCTTTGAGCTTCCTAAGCTGTTCTGATGGCTTTATACCGTGAGATTTGAGAAAATCCTTATTTATGTTTATGCTGTCCTTTTCCTTGATTTTGTACCCTACGCATGGAACAGAATGCCTTACGTTCATCGAGTAAATATCATGATTGCCTATACTTACGATCTTTTTCTCTCTTGGTTGGTCTATCTCTCTAGTTACAATGTTCATATTATTGTAGAATTTATACGTGGACAAGATATTTTTCACACTTTTTTCAGTGCCTTTAGGGCCGAATATATATAATGGCTTATTTGACTTGGACATGTTCAAACTTTGTATTACACCGCCTACACCGAGGGAATGATCGCCGTGCCAGTGAGTTAAAAAAATATAATCTATAGACGGGCTTAAGTCAGCTATCCTTATCTGTCTTTGCGTACCCTCCCCGCAGTCCAAAAGCACCTTGCTCCCAGAAAGATTGAGATAGATTGATGGGTGATTCCTGCTCTTTGTAGGCACAGCAGAGCCAGTTCCTAGCAATACGATGTTATCCATAGATTATCGGATACAGCCTGAATTTGTAATTACGCATATTTTTGTTTGCCATTTCTTACATAAATACTATCCTTACCGCCTTTCATCCCTCATCTCACGAAATGGGGATTATCGGCGGATTAGTTAAAATAAAAGACTAATTTAATGTAATTTCTTAAGATTAAGGGATTTTTGGAAAAAGAGAATCTAAAGATTTGCCCTAAAAACATTGATGAAATTAGAACGAATTTTCTCTATCAGTTCTTCCATGCTGATATGTCTCAAATTTGAGAAGTATTGCATTATTTTAACGATGTTCAAAGGCGTATTCAATTCCCCTGGGGCGCCGTCTGCGTTTAAGGCTGGCGAGTCTGTCTCAAAGAAAAGATGATCGAGTGGGATCTTCTTTATTAGATTGTCTTTTTTAAATTTCATGAAACCAGTGGATACACTTATGAAAAAACCCGCATCGACTGCCGTAGACAATTGTGTGGAATTTCCCTCAAAATTGTGCAATATAGCTTTGATTTTATAAGATTTTAATATATCCAATAGATCAGTCATCGATTTCCTGCTATGAAGTATGCAGACTTTTCCATACTTCTCAGACAGGCTTAGGATCTGCTCTAGTACTCTCTTCTCTAAGGCGATGTTATCCTCAGTCTTCCTCTTGTAGTCTAGCCCTATCTCAGACACTGCAAAAAATTTACTTATGTTTTCATCCAAATAAGACATATTTTCAGAAAGTTGGTCCTCCCCCAGCTTAACTACCTCATTTGGATGCAGACCGATGCAAGGCAGGATATTAGTGTGACTGTGATACTCATTAATAACTTTAATATCCTCTTTCTTGTTCTCTCCTGCATTAAGCACTATAAAGTCCTGTAATTTGTTTATTAATTCCTCTCTGACAGAATCAAATCTTTCATCACTTAGATGGGCGTGTATGTCGATGTAGGTGTTAGGTTTAATTTCAACCATAATTAATAATATATAACAAAGAGTTTTATTTAAAAGAGATATTAAGATACCTATGCCTTCGTAGCTCAGTGGTTAGAGCGCCTGACTTGTAATCAGGAAGTCGTGGGTTCAATCCCCACCGAAGGCTATCCCCCAACTAGTTCAGTGCCATAAATTTAAAAGATTTCTAACACTTACCTTTTACGCCATTATTTACAAAGGATTAAGACAGATAATCACGAATAAGAAATCTCTTATGATTACCTTTTTTAGAAGAATTTTTTCTGCACTATATAAAAACATTTCATGTTATTTTGCTGTGATACAATTCCTACAAGAAAAATCAACTAATATTATATTTTTTAATGAATAGAAAGATATAAATTGAGAGCCGTTTTTGGATACATAATGTTAGCAAACATGTTTGATCAGAATATACTGTATCTACTCTTAGCTCTAGCGCTTGGATCTATAATAGGGCTTGAAAATGAATATAGAAAAATCAAGGGGGTCAAGATATTCTTAGGGCTCAGGACAAGCATATTCGTAGCGCTTCTGGGTTATCTTTTTGGCCTCTTATTTATTATGCTTAATAGCTTAGTAATATTGATCACCGGATTTGGGGTTATATCAGTGATAGCAAGTTTAATGTACATCGAAAAAACGAATATATTCAAATCTCCAACGGCTACGACATTAGTAAGCACATTGATATTGTTCACGATAGGTGTACTGACTGCGCTTGGTGCATACCTGTATGCTATAATCGTAACCGTACTGGTCGCGGCGCTTAGCTTCTACAAGATAGAGATGGAAGAGTTCGTGGAAAGCATAGAGAGGACTGAGCTAATTGCCACGCTAAACTTACTAATAATAGCGCTTGTTATACTGCCCATTCTGCCGAATTATCCAATCGGGCCTTATGATATTTTTAACCCGTTTCAATTTTGGGAGATAGTTGTTATAGTCGCAGTGATATTCTTTATCCAGTACTTTACTTCTAAGATGATAAAATCGGGATTCTTCCTCTCATCGCTTGTCGGTGGGATAATCAGCGGTACTACTATAATACTTATAATATTGAAACTTTCCGAGCAGTTGAAAAATAAAACAAAGGCGCTAATTGCAAACGGATTATTCTCTTCAAACTTCATGATGATAATAACTCAGATAATCCTTGTTTTCTTCCTAGTGACATACTCAACGACTGCCTTGGTATACTTTTTACCTGTTACATTGACCTTCTTTGCACTTATGGCTTTGTCATTTGTTTTATACAGGAAGAATATAAAGGAGGAGATAAAAATAAAGAGAAATCCACTTCCTTTAATACCGATATTCGAATTTGCGATAATACTTTTCGTGGTGATCATCGCCGCGGATGTTGCTGTAAAGGTTGTGCCTCAGTTGCTTCCAGTAACCATATTTATAGCTAGTTTTGCAAATGTTATAGCAGCTTCCTTGACCGTAGGATTACTATTCGCCAGTCACCACATAAGCGCAAGTTACGCTGCATTTCTGCTGGGATTAGAGCTGATAGGAGCTGTTTTGGAGAAAGGTATAATAGGCCTATTCTCAAAGAATAAGGCGTTCAGAAACGCCATATTTGCCTACTCTCTAGGGTTCAGTGCAATACTTTCACTCGTTGCTTACTTTTCATTTATATATGGCATTTAAAATCGATGTAAAGCCTGACGAAAACAAATTGAAGCATCTCAATGAGATAAAGAAGCTTGGCATAGATCCATATGGTCATAAATTCGATAGAACAAACTCTATATCCGACATAATAAAGAATTTTGATGAGATGCTTGGAAAGAACGTTGATATCGCCGGAAGAATAATTGGAAGAAGAAACCATGGCAAATTGGAATTCATAGACATTGCAGACCAAGATGGGCAAATACAACTTTTTGTGAACCAAGCAGAATTAAACGGTCAAACTCTAAACATTTTACGGCTACTTGATATAGGCGATATAATAGGGGTGAATGGTGATGTAATAAGGACAAAAACGAATGAAAAATCCGTCTTAGTAAAGAAAATAGAACTTTTGAGCAAATCTTTGCTGAATCTCCCATCGAGATGGTTTGGAATAGAAGATATAGAGAAAAGATATAGAAAGAGGCATTTAGATTTTATAATGAATCCAGAATCAAGGCAAAAAATACTTCTTTCAAGTAAAGTTGTGAGCGCTGTAAGAAGTACGCTTGATAAAAACAAATTTATAGACGTCCCAGTGCCACTACTGCAATACGTTGCTAGCGGAGGAAACGCAACCCCATTCAAGACGCATTTCAATGCACTTCATAGGGATTTCTATCTCAAGATAGCATCTGAACTTCATCTCAAGCGACTTTTGGTCGGCGGGTTTGAGAGAGTTTATGATATAAGCAAGAGCTTCAGAAATGAGGGGGTAGACACGCGGCATAACCCAGAGTTCCTAGAATTAGAGGTTTACCAGGCGTATGGTGACTTAAATGATATGATAAAACTTACAGAGGAGATAGTTAGAAACGCCGTATTTGCCGTTAATGGAAAGTATAAGGTCAACTTTGATAAAGATGAACTTGACTTTGAAAAGTTCTCTATAATTCCAATGGATGAAGCTGTGAAAAAAGAAGTAGGAGACATCGGGGAGGAAAATATAATAAAGTTAGCAAAAAACATAGATAAGACCGTCGTATCCTATGGCGACGCTCTTAACACATTGTTTGAGGAGAAAGTACAGAAGAAGCTAATTCAGCCTACTTTCATAACGAAGTACCCTATAGAGATCTCGCCGCTTGCGAAGAAAATGGAAGATGATCCGAGATTTGTCTATAGATTTGAGCTATTTGTGGGGGGGATAGAAATCGCAAATGCTTTCACTGAATTAAATGACCCCCTGGATCAAATTGAGCGTTTCAAAAACGAGGAGAAAAGAAAGGAGCGCGGAATAAAGGAGACACAGGAGTTTGATGAGGAGTTTGTGGAGTCATTGTTTTACGGGATGCCTCCAACCGGGGGTATGGGTATGGGCCTTGAGAGGCTGGCTATGATAGCTACAAATTCAAAGTCAATAAGAGAGGTCATTCCATTCCCGCAATTAAGAGAAGAAAAAAGCTGAACTTAACAAAGAGAAACATTTAAATACTATAACTATATAGTAAAACTACATAAAATGTTGTTAAAAAGTGAGGCTGCTTGGACATAGATATCTTTAATAATAGGTTATCCCCTAAATATAAAATTTTAGACCCAAATGAAGCAGATAAAATACTCTTAAGATTCAAATGCTCCAGAAGCAATTTGCCAAAGATAAAAATGACAGACCCTGCAGTCATAGCTTTAAAAGCGAATGAAGGTGATATCCTAGAGATAACAAGAGCAAGCAAAAGCGCGGGGGAAGCAATCTATTACAGAGTTGTAATCAGATAAAATTAGTGTTAGAACAATATGGAAAAAGAGGACTATCTTCAGCTTTTAAATTCGGCTTTATCTGCGCACGAAGTGATGCAGTATCACATAGATTCCTTCAACTTCTTCACTGAAAATACCTTGCAAAAGATAATAGATTCAAATTCAGTGATAGAACCAGCGATAAAACCCAGCACTTCAAAAGAATTCTACATAAAATTGGGCAAGATTGAACTTCTAAAACCTGAGATAAACGAAGTTGACAGCGCAGTTAGGAAACTTATGCCTATGGAGGCCAGGATAAGGGACCTTACCTATAATGCGCCTATGTTTGTGCCGGTATCATACATAGCAGATGACAATCCAATACTCGAAGAGAAGATATTTATAGGCAGGCTTCCCATAGTCGTAAAATCCAAGCTATGCCACCTTTATGGGCTTAGCCGCGATGAACTAATAAAAGCGAAAGAGGACCCCTATGATCCTGGTGGATACTTCATAATAAACGGGACTGAGAGGATAATACTTACTACTGAGGACCTTGTTCCAAACAATGTACTTATAAACAAAGAGAATAGAGAGGGTGTACTTTACACTGCAAAGGTATTTGCAGACGCTGAAGAAGTGAAGGTCCCCCATGTTATATTCCTGTCAAATAGCTACCTGCTCTACATTAACTTTGGCAAGATGAAGAGGATACCAGTGGTGACCATGCTAAAAGCGCTCGGAGTAGAGAGCGAGAGCTCTATAAGAGCGGATATAGCTGGTGAAGATGAAGACTTTAAAAACATAATCGACATAAACTTTGAGGTTTTCAATCCAGGCACGGAGAAAGAAGCATTGGAGTACATTGGAAATTCGATACACTCGTCACATCCAAAAGAAACGGCTGAGACGAATATAGATTCCTTGCTTCTGCCGTTTTTAGGTAGAACAAAAGAATCTAGGGCTGTGAAAGCCGAATACCTAAAATTCGTAGTGAGGTATCTACTGAGCTATGAGAAAGAAGGGAAAGAGGTATTCAAGGACCATTATTCAAACAAAAGGTTACACTCGGAGAATTATAACCTTGATATGCTCTTCAGATTCATATTCAAACAGGTAATAAACGATGCAAAATATAACTTTGAAAGAGGAATGAAAAAAGACAAGATACAGCCGCCACAGTACATATTCACTTCAGATCAACTGACATCTAGGTTAAATTCAGCGTTGGCAACTGGACAGTGGGTTGGAGGGAGAGTAGGGATAACACAGCACCTTGATAGGAAGAGCTTTCCTTTTACTATCTCTAACCTCAGAAAGGTTGAATCTTTACTGTCATCCAACAGAGAGAATTATGAAGCAAGGGATTTACATGGGACGCACTTCGGAAGGTTCTGTCCCGTTGAAACACCAGAAGGGCCAAAGATAGGTCTAACTAAACATATCGCTAATTTTGCAAAGATCTCTTCGGAGAACAATTACCAAGAAGAGATAATAAATAAACTTAAGGAATACGGAGTGAAACCAATATGAGTTTAGTGTTCGTAGACGGAAAACTTGTAGGAAAGACCAATAAAGCAAAGGAAATAGAGCAGAACATAATAGAAGATCGAAGAAACAACAAGATAAATCAAAATATAAACGTAAGATATAGAGAGGATATAGATTCATTGTTAGTGAATACAGAGGGCGGAAGACTTACAAGGGCGCTTATAGTCGTAAAGGATGGAAAACCATTAGTCACGAAGGAAGACATTGAATTCTTGAAGCAGGGGAGAGTTACATGGGAAAACCTTGTAGCTCAAGGGAAGATAGAATATTTGGATGCAGATGAGGAGGAAGAGGCATACATAGCCTTGGATGAGAAGAGCCTAACAAAGGAACATACTCATCTGGAAATAAGCCCATTATCAGTGATAGGCTTACAAGCAACTATGCTGCCTTTCATAAACCACAACAATGCGCACAGAAGTGTAATAGCCATAAAAAGTGTACAGCAGGGTGTTGGGATATACAGTTCAAATTACAGGATAAGGATGGACAATGATATAATAGTTGCTTATGACCAAGAGCAACCAATCGTTAAAACAAAAATATACGATGAAGACAACATAAAAGCACATCCTATAGGAAAGAACATAGTTGTAGCAGTCATATCTTACTTAGGCTACAACATGGACGATGCGATAATAATCAATAAGTCAGCAGTAGAGCGCGGATTGTTCAGAGCCTCGTTCTTTAGGCCCTATAAGGTTACAGAACTACACTATGTCGGCGGACAGAAGGATGAGATAGGCATACCAGATAAGGATGTTATAGACTACAAGTCAGAAGAAGCGTACAAACTTTTAGACGAAGATGGAATAGTCTCCCCAGGAACTTATGTTGAGGGTGGGGATGTTATAATAGGCAAAGTGTCCCCGCCTAGATTTGTATCATCAATAGATAAATTCAGACTTGGAATACAAAAGAGGATAGAAACTTCTGTAGAATGTAGACAGACAGAGCATGGAGTGGTTGACAATGTATTTATTTCTTCAACTTCGGAAGGTAACAAATATGTGTCGGTAAAAATCAGGGAGGATTTACCGGTAGAGATAGGTGATAAGTTTGGTACAAGAAGCGGCCAAAAAGGCGTGGTTGGTATGCTGGTAAGACAGGAGGATATGCCATTCACTCAATCTGGGATAGTTCCTGATGTAATATTCTCGCCATACTCTATACCCAGTAGGATGACAATGGGGTTCCTTTTAGAGATGATAGGTGGGAAAGTTGGGGCACTTGGCGGTAGATTCGTTGATGGAACGCCATTCATAGGAGAGAAAGGAGAGGATCTTAGAAAAGAATTACAATCTTATGGCTTCAGAGAAAATGGGGTAGAGAAGATGTACAATGCTATAACTGGCGATGAAATAGAAGCTACAATATTCGTAGGGGACATGCTCTACACCAGATTGAAACATGTGGTCACAAACAAAGTCCAATGGAGAGCCAGGGGACCTGTGCAGCTCTTAACGAGGCAACCAACAGAGGGCAAGTCAAAGCGTGGGGGGTTAAGATTAGGGGAGATGGAGAAAGACTGTTTTGTCGCCTATGGGGCAGCGCTTGCGTTGAAGGAGAGATTTGATTCGGATAAGGTGACAATACCAGTGTGTGCAAAATGCGGATTAGTCGCAGTTTACAACGTGAAAAAGAGAACAGGTTACTGCCCCGTAGATGGGGAGGACGTGCCTATAAAGTTAGTAGAAGTGTCGAATTCATTCAAGATATTGTTAGATGAGCTAAAATCAATGGGAATTTATCCAAAGCTGTTGATAGGGAGTAAGATATGAGATTAGATTCAAATTTTGTTTTCAATAAGATATACGGGATAGAATTTGGTGTGCTTTCGCCTAGGATGATAGAGAAGATGAGCAGTGTAGCCATAACTTCATCTGAATTGTATGATATAGATGGGTTCCCTGTTGATGGCGGATTAGCGGACATGAGGCTCGGCATAACTGATCCTGGATTAGTATGCAGGACCTGCGGCAACACAATAAAAGACTGCCCCGGGCATTTTGGCCACCTAGAGCTTGCAAGACCAGTGTTTAACATAAAGATGATACCAAAGATATATGACCTGCTGAATGCAACTTGCGATGCATGTGGGAGAATACTTATACCTGAGGCTATCTTAAAGAAAGCTACGATCACAATGGATGCTATAGAAGCAAGAGAAGGTGATTTAGGGAAAAAGAGGTATGTAAGGAAGCTAATCAAACATGCAAAAAGCATAAACACATGCCCATTCTGCCACTCAAAACAACACAAAGTGAAATTAGAGAAGCCGTATACCTTTATATACAATGGCCAGAAATTGAATGCAAGTGACGTAAGGGAAAGATTAGAGAGGATAAGCGACGCAGATCTCCAATTTTTAGGGATGAGCCAGGAATACTCAAGACCAGAATGGATGATATTCACAGTATTACCGATACCACCTGTGACCATAAGGCCGCCAATAACACTTGAAAGCGGACAGAAAAGCGAAGATGATCTAACACACAAATTGACAGATATAGTTAGAACAAACCAGCGACTCGCTGAAAACATAAAATCTGGAGCACCAGAAGTCATAATAGAAGAGCTGTGGGATTTACTCCAATATCATATAACCACATTCATATCAAACGGAACGGCACAGGTTCCAATTGCTAGGCATAAATCTGGAAAGAAACTTAAAACCCTTGAGGACAGGATAAAGGGCAAAGAGGGCAGGTTCCGAGGCTCAACGCTTGGAAAGAGGGCAAACTATAGTGCCAGGTCTACAATATCTCCTGATTCGATGATTCGTTTAGATGAGGTAGGTGTGCCAATGCAGATAGCGAAAGAAGTCACTTATCCAGAGAGAGTAACTGAGATAAACATTGATAGGCTGAAAGCACTCATAAAGAATCTGAATGGCTATCCAAATGCAAGCTATATAGTTACACCGGATGGCATAAGAAGAAAAATTACAGAGAGTACGGTTCAAAACATATTAGACGAGCTTAAGCCCGGGTACATTGTCGAGAGAAGCATGCTAAATGGTGACATAATCCTATTCAACAGGCAGCCGTCTCTCCATCGTCTGTCCATAATGGGCCATTCTGTTAGAGTATTAGATGGAAAGACATTTAGGATAAACCCCGCATCCACGCTTCCTTATGCCGCAGATTTCGATGGAGATGAAATGAATATCCATGTTCTACAGACAGAAGAAGCTCTCGCAGAAGCTGCACTTATAATGAACATAAAGAACAATATAGTCTCGCCTAGACATGGATTACCAGTAATAGGCGCAGCTCAAGATTACATCTCCGGTTCGGCTATTCTAACCAGAAAGGAAACCAAAATAGACAAAAGCACAGCGGAAGATTTTCTAACATTCATAGGAATAGACACAAAACTGAGCAAGTCGACATATACCGGCAGAGAGATATTCAGTATGCTGTTGCCAAAAGACCTGAACTTTGAAAGTGAAAGCTCTGTGTATAAGTTTTCAAACGATGAGGATTCGTACGTTGTCATAAAGAATGGAAAACTAGAGAGGGGGATAATTGACAGTGCAACCATAGGTAAAGAGAATGGAAGCCTACTGCAGTACTTGTTCGTTCAGTATGGGGGAGAGACAACTGCAAAATTCATAGACCAGCTTTCAAGATTAGCACTCATTACATTGCTTAAGTTCGGTATAAGCGCCAACATAGCAAACTTCGACTTGCCTGAAAAGACTATGTCGGAGATACATAGCATATTTGAAGAAGCAAATGAAGAAGTAAATAAGATGCTAAAAGACTACAACAAGGATGTCGAACAGGATATATTGTCTTTGACTAACAAGGTAAGAGGCAAGATAAGAAATGCCACAAGAGCAGGGATAAACGAAAGAGCAAATGAAATAAACGATATGATGATAACAGGCGCAAAGGGGAGCATAATGAATTTCTTCCCAGCAGCTGGTATGATTGGACAGCAGCTTCTTAGAGATACGCGTATGAACAATGGTTACGATGGCCGATTAACTGCACACTTCAAGAAAAACGACATGGGCCTTATACCTAGGGGCTTTGTAGTGTCTAACTATAGAGACGGACTTAATCCGATAGAATTCTTCCTACATGCAGGAAGTAGTAGGGAGGGGTTAATGGATAATGTTATAAGGACACCTGTATCTGGTTACATGAACAGAAGACTATCATCTGCACTGCAGGACTTGAAGGTAGCAGAGGATTTATCAGTTAGGGAAGGCAATAAGATTATACAGTTTGTGTATGGGGAAGATGGACTGGATGTATCATTAAGTGATAAAGGAGAGCTTAACATATGAAAATAGATGTACCTAAGAAATATGTGAATAAGTACATAGAAAAGTACGGAAAAGATGCTGATATGGATAAGCTTCAGGCCGTATATGAAAGATCACTCATAACGCCAGGAGAGGATGTGGGCGTCATAGCTGCTCAGAGTCTAGGTGAAGCAAGCACGCAACTTACATTGAGGACAAAGCACGCGGCTGGTATAGCGGCTTTGAACACTACCTCTGGACTACCAAGAATGGTAGAAATCTTCGATGCAAAGAAGGAAATCTCTACGCCGACTATGAAGATCTACCTAAAGAAAGAGTATGAAGAGTCTAAGCAAAAAGCCACAGAATTTGCAAGCAAGATAATGGAAATAAAAGCAGGTGATGTGATCAGTTCTTATAGCATAGATATCAAAAGAAGAGAGGTCACGCTTTTATTTGATAAGGAAGCTATTAAGAGCTACGGATTTACGCTTAAAGACATTGAGAAACTTTTATCCAACATGAAATTAGAGGTCAATATAAATGACAATAGTCTAATAATCAAAGATAAAGGCGCAGACTCAGTCAAAAAGCTGATAAAACTGCGCAACAAGATAGTCGGACTCACTCTATCGGGAGTTAAAGGTATAAGTAGTGTGATAATAAATGAAACAGATGATAAAAAATATTGGATAACAACCGCCGGCTCAAACCTTAAAGATATACTTAGGATGGAAGAGGTTGATCAATCTAGAACGATAACTAATGATATAATCGAAACGTCTGAGGTTTTAGGGATAGAGATAGCACGAAACCTAATAATCGAAGAAGTATCCGAAACACTTGAAAATGTCGGCTTAGCAGTTGACATAAGACACATAATGTTAATAGCAGATGCAATGTGCTTCAGCGGTGAAGTGAAGGGCGTGAACAGGTACGGAATAACCGGCGAATCCAGTTCTATACTTGCGAGAGCGTCATTTGAGGTGCCATTGAAACACCTGATAAACGCTTCATTGGAGCATGACATAGATGAGTTCAAATACGTAGCGAACAATGTTATATCTAACCAAGTAGTTCCTGTGGGGACAGGTAGTGTGAAGTTGATATCTTTGGATTATGGAAGAAAAACTGAAGGAAAAGCTGACCGAAAAGATAAAGAAGAATGAGGTTGTAATAGGCTTTAAAAGGACGGTTAAAGCTGCCAAAGACGGCAAGATAGACACGATAGTATATGCAAATAACTTGACCGATGAGATAGCCAACAAGATCAAAGCGCTGCCTGTTGAGAAAGTAGAATATGAAAAAGACAGTGAGGCTTTGTCAATACTGTGTGGAAAATCATTCAAAGTGGCTGTAATTGGTTTCAAGAAGTAGTATGCATATAAAGTTTGACAGCGATGTATTATCTTTGATAACCTTATTCTCAAATTCTACAGGAGTGATACCAAAAGATTGCATAAACCTAGAGGATAGAATAATATTCACTGTCCCTATGGGTGAGGCTGCAATGTCTATTGGAAAGAACGGCGAAACTGTAAAACTTATCGAAAAACTACTCGGCAAAGATATAACCATAGTGGAATACTCTGACGACCCAGTAAAATTCTTGGAGAACCTGCTAAAACCGATTAAACTAATATCTGGGTATGTAGCGATAGATTCGAGTAAACAGAAGACTTTAGAAGCAACAGTGGCAAGTAATTTAAACGGCAAAAAGATAAAACTCATAAAATTCCTTATGGAAAGGTATTTTAATATAAGTAATATCAATATTAAGTGAAATGTATGGGAAGAAAAACTAAAGGTTTGTTCAGTGGAAATGCGTTGCTGAAGAGAAAGGCAAAGTACAGGTTCAGCAAGAAGCACAGCAAATCTCTATTCAGTAACAAGTGGAAAAAATATGATCCTTTCGAGGGGTCACCGCAAGCCCACGGAATAGTGCTAGAGAAGGTGGAAGTCACACCAAAGAAACCATCATCAGGTAAGAGAAAGTCGTGTAAGGTTCAACTCACCAAGAACGGAAAGATCATAACGGCTTATATACCCTATGCGAAAGGTGTGTCCTTTGTGGATGAACACAACGATGTTATGATTGAAAGGATTGGGGGAGCACAGAAGGGCGCCCGAGGAGACCTCCCAGGGGTAAAATTCGTAGTGACGAAAGTCAATGGGATATCCATAAAAGAGTTAGTTAAAGGAAGAAAACAAAAACCAGTTAGATAGATATGGCAGCTGAAAAATCAAAGGAAACTGAAGAGATTAAAAAAGCAGAGGTTAATCCGCTGTTTGCGAACAAGTATAGCTATGACGTTGAAATAAACGACATGGGCCTTAAGAACGTGATAAATCTAAAGCCGACCATAATACCAAGAAGCACCGGACTATACTCTCAACAGAAATCTGGAAGAGCTAAGGTAAACATAATAGAGAGGCTCATAACACACTTGATGGTGCCTGGTCACAAAGGCAAGAAACACCTTAGAACGTCAAAGCTTATGTCGGGTAGATATTACACTGCTTTCAATATAGTCTACAAGAGCTTTCAAAGAATTGAACGAGACGGTAAGAATCCTATACAAGTACTCGTAAAAGCTATAGAGAACTCATCACCTAGAGAAGAAGTTATGTCAATGCTTATAGCAGGACAAAGACTTGCCAAACAGGTAGATGTCTCCCCTCTCAGAAGGGTGGACTTATCTTTAAGATGGATAGCGGAAGGCACCTTCCAGATGTCTGCAACCGGGAAAAAAGCTGATGAAGCGTTATACGAGATCCTGACAGGGGCTGCTAATAATTCAGACTCTTCTTTCCCAGTGTCTAAAAGGATAGAATTAGAAAGGCAAGCAGGCGCCAGCAGGTAGTTCAAATTTTGCCTAAGAGATTTAGTACACGCGGCATATACGCGCTGAAGTCTATGGGATCGCCCATTATTTTCCCTCCTTTCAAGTATCTGATTATTAGCTTGGATGTCCGAACATAATCCGATGAATTGTCTATTTGGATCACGTTTTTATGCGCTTCAATAGCCTCTATATATTCCCCATCTAGAATCTCAAAGATAACGTTATCTCGGATCTTACTACTCGAATAGCCACGCTTCTTTAGCCTCTTTATTAATATTATTGGATTGCACCTAAGCACTACGAACAGATCTATCTTATTGGATTTAAGCAGGTGGGCCATATGCGAAACTATAATTGAGTCCTCCTCTATCAAAGGGGAAGCAATTTTATTCAATTGATTTATGGATATCTCTTTTATATGCTTCTTCCTTAACAGCAAGTTCAAGTCTATTATTTTGTACCCTGTTTGCTTCGCCAGATATGAAGCAACTGTATGTTTTCCTACTCCTGGCGTGCCAGTTAAAGCTATTATCATATCGGATTTATGTTATCACAAGCTTTTAAATCGTAAATCAGACTTATTAATAAATAGATGTATAATTTAATATGGATTTTGATAGGATTATCGAATCACTTAGTGAAAATGATAAGAGGGTTCTTCTAAGCTCGAAGGAAAGAACCTCCGTAGATAACATATCCAATAAGATACCACTAGATTTAGACACAGTGCGTGCATCTGCAAGGAAGCTTTTCTCATTGGGTCTTATAAACATTGAGAATGAAACAACGGTAAACTACAGGCTAACAGAAGTAGGCAAGAGATACTTTAAAGACGGTCTTCCAGAGTACAGAGTATTGAAGTTGCTCTCCTCAAAAAAAGAGATTTATTATTCAGATCTTGGAACGTTGGGGCTGGACAAGAATGAGATAAACGTAGCTGTGGGTATACTCAAGAAGGAGGGTGTAGTAGAAACAAGCGGCAATAAGATCATATTAAGTGGAGACGAATCAAAAATAGAACTCAGATCCAGCTTGTTAGCGAGAATTGACAAAGGTGGCGATATAAACAATGATTTGGTCTCAGAATTTACAAAAAGAGGGATAATAACCGTCTCGGAGAACACAAAAGAATTTTTATACGCTACTCCTGAAGGTCTGGAACTGATCAAATCAGATAAGTTCTCTGCCAAGCTGGTGGATAAATTGACACCGGATATTATAGAGAATTGGAAGGGCTTGTCATTCAGAAGGTACGATGTCAATTCTAATATACCAACACCCATAATAGGCAGAAGGAACATTGTAAAGGAATTCATTTCTATTGTAAAAGAGAACCTGATCTCCATGGGCTTTAAAGAGATGAAGAGCAATTTTACAGAGAGCATATTTTGGAATTTTGATGTTATGATGTTTAGGCAAGACCATCCTGATAGGGAGATATTGGATACATTTTATGTAAAAGACGCAAAAGCCAAACTGGAAAAACAACTAATTAAGAAGATAAAGGAGACTTATGAGAATGGATTCAAGGACAATGACTTCGACTTATCCTTAGGATATAGATCAGAATTTGATGTTTCTTCCAGTGACAACGTGATACTACGTGCACACACTACAGCAACTACGTTTAGGTATATCCATGATTTAATCTCAAAGAATAAGGACCTGCCTGCGAAATATTTTTCAGTCAGCAAAGTCTTCAGAAATGAGACAAACGACCCAACTCATCTTCCTGAGTTCTATCAGATAGAAGGGATAGTCTATGATGACAACCTAAATTTGAGAGATTTAATTGGCTATTTCTATGAATTCTATGGAAAACTAGGGATAAAACAGATACGAGTAAAACCCACTTATAACCCCTACACGGAACCCAGCTTAGAGATACAGGGGTTCAATGAAAAATTGAAAAGATGGGTAGAGATAGGAAACTCGGGTGTTTTCAGACCGGAGACGCTGATCTCATTCGGAATAAAGAAGAGAGTGATAGCGTGGGGTTTTGCACTAGAGAGGGCTTTAGCTTTAAGGTTAAATTTGGAGGATATACGACAACTTTATAGCCCCTACACAGATTTGAATTTCTTAAGAGGTGTAAAAACTGCGTCTATACTTGACTGACTAATATGGTGATGATAAATACTTCAATAGACGAAATGGATAAACTCTTAGGGAAAAAGCTGACTAAAGAGGAATACTCAGATATAGCCTTCAAATACGGCTTAGATTTAGATGTAAACGGAGATGAATTAAACTTTGAAACTACCTCTGACAGGGCGGAACTGATATCAAAGTATGGCCTTGCCAGACTGCTATCGCAGCTTATACACAAACCAATAAAGGTGAGAGACCCAAAGATAAACGAAGGGCTAAGCATATCAGTGGAGAAGACCGAAAGGCCATTTGTAAACTGTCTTCTATTGAGGTTGAAAAAAGAAATTGGAGAAAGAACAAGTGAACTGGTTGAGATACAAAACAAAGTAGATTTAGTTATAGGTAGAAAAAGGAAGATGGCTGCTATAGGGCTCTTCGATTACGATAAAATAGGGTTTCCGATAGTATACAGACACGAAAAAAAAGAGAATATAAAATTTACGCCATTAAGTTACACCAACGAAAAAAATTATGATGAGATACTGAACAGCACGGACGCTGGGATATGGTACAGTAAGATCAGTCCAGAAAAGCCAATAATATGGAAGACAGCTAACGGGGACATAATGGCTTTGCCGCCGATAATAAACGCGGACAAGTACTCAATAGAGAAGAACACAAAGAACATCCTCATAGACATAACTGGTGTGTCAAAGAAATCAGTAAACTCTGCAACAAAGGCCTTGATATTCAATCTCTCAATGATCGGTGATGTAGAGATACTTAAGATAAAATATCAGACAAAAGATATAGATACTGGTTTGACTCTTTCACCTACAAAAATGCGCTTGAGACATGAGGATTTAGAAAATCTTATGGGGAGCGCTGTAAGTGCAGGAGAGGTAATAAAACTACTCAGATACGCTGATTACAATGTAAAATTTGAGAAAGGCATTTATGCGGTAGAGGTTCCCTTCTACAGAGATGACGTTATAAGCCAAGTTGATATAATCGATGACATCCTTAGATTTTATGGGGTCTCAAACCTAGGACCTTTGCCTGTAAGGACTTACTTCACTGGTGAAAAACTAAAAGAAAGCAGATTATCCGATTTTATAGGAAATACATTGGCTGGGGCTGGGTATCAGGAATTAGATTCGAATGTTTTGACAAATGAGACTATCCAATTTGATAATATGGAATTGAAGAGAGAGAACTATGCAAAGCTGTCTGAATCGAGGAGCTCAGAGATAAGCATGGCGAGGCGCCTTATAGTCCCGGAGATTTTGAGATTTATATCCAACAACATAAACAGAAAATTCCCACAGAAGCTGTTTGATATAGGCTATGTTGTAGAGTTAGATCCTAGCTCTGACACGAACTTCTCAAACAAGTTACATCTGGCTATAGTCTACTCTGGAGTGGATGCCAACTTTAGCGATGTAAAAGCTGTTGTGAGGATTGTCCTTTCAGATATATTCAACATAGATGAGTTCAAAGTATCTGAAAGTGAAGATCTTAAACAGACATTTATAAGCGGTAGACATGGAGATATAATGTATAAAGATAAAAAAATAGGTATGATAGGCGAGTTACACCCCCGTGTTTTAAACAAATTCAATATATCGTTCCCAGCTAGTGTTGCTGAGTTATTCCTTGACAAGATAATAGAGGTTTGAAATGAACTGTGAGATCTGCGGATTAAGCGATAAGAAATTCTACAAAGTCGAAATAGATGGATCAATATTCATAGCGTGCTCAAACTGCGCAAAAGGAGGGAAGATAATCTCTGAGGTAGTAGAAGGTAAAGAGGAGTCGATGAACAGAAAAGACCTAAGTATAGAGGATATATACGGAGAAGACATAGACTTTAACTTTTCCAATAAAATCAAAGAAGCAATAAGATCGAGGAATATAAGTGTAGAGGAATTAAGCAAGGAGACTAAGACTCCGGTAGATGAGCTGAATAAAGTTATAAATGGAAAAATTATCCCTAGAATAGACCTTACAAGAAAATTAGAAAAAGCCCTTAAAATAAAATTATCAGAAGACTAGTCATCTTATAAAAGCAGGGGTGGCGAAGTGGTCAAACGCGTAAGGCTTAGGACCTTATGACTTAGGTCTTCGTGGGTTCGAATCCCACCCCCTGCACTTTATATGGTTATCCCCCAGTTTGAACCAGAATTTACTGATGCGACTGAAAAGGTTGAACTAAATACATTTAAATATTGAAAACAACAATTGATATTAAGGTGATCAATATGACAAACCTATCTTTTGACAGTTTTCTTAATGTATTTAAGAAAAAAGTGGATGTAGAAAATTCCGGCCAATATGTTGAGCTGGAAGTTGAAAAAAGTGATAAGCCATCGGCAAAGGTCTATGTGAAGTACTTTGTGTTGGTGAAATATGAGGACGCAAGTGCGCTGCTAAACGACATAAGGTCGGGATACACGTTGGTCTTTGTAAAGGTGAAGGAATTAAGAGAGAAAGGTGGAATGGATGAACTCAAGAGGACGATAACAAAGATCAAGAGAAGCGCAGATGCAGCTGGGGCGCAGATAGTCGGGATAGATGAAGATTACCTGCTAGTTGTGCCTGACTTTGTAAAGGTTGAGAAAGGCGATGTTCTTTCGCCTTCCACAAACGTTAGCTCTTGAAAGATTTTTAGAGAACACTGAGCTAAGCTCCAAGCGAGACTTCCTCAATGGAGTTCTATTAAGATTAATTTCTCGAAGAAAAAGCTGTCCGAATCAATGACAGTGTAACTTAAACCTGCCCTGCGAATTGCCCCGTAGATCCTATCTAGATTTGATTTAGTCGAGAGGACTATGAATATTCTTCCACCAGGCTCCAAATGATTTGGCGCTTCTAATATGAATCTTTCAGTTAGCTCAGATCCATCCTTCCCTCCGAGTGTGGCGATATCCAGATAATCACTATTCAATGGATCCCCAGGCAAGTAGGGCGGATTCATGAAGATAACATCAAACCTTTTTTCTCCGATCTCTTTGAATAAGTCTGACTTTATCACCTTTATATTTTTTATGTTGTTTTTACTTGCATTTAATTTTATCAGATTCAACGCATGGTCATTTATATCAGCTAACGTTACCTCATCGGCAAATTTTGCAGCATTCAATCCGATTATACCGCCTCCAGCGCACATGTCCAGAACTTTACCCTTACTTGCTGATACCGCCTTCAAAAGAAGCTTGGAATCATCAGATACGGGATAAACGCTTGGATCTTCTAGCATGTCTAGCATGTCTTACCCTCCGAATCCGGGGAAATCAGATGTCAACTCTTCAAGTCTGCTTTTTTTACTTGACAGCAAGGGTATTAATTTGTAAGTGCTGGAGAAAAAAGATATCAAAAAGAAAGAGGATAGGAACCCATATATTATGTAGCTCATCAGAACGCTATTAGATACGACCAATGCAAGGTATATCAGGACTACCGACACAATGAAATAAAGCAAGAAAAGAATGAAGGCATTCGTAGAGTTCTCCTTTGAGATTGAGAAAGCCTTTCTGAGAGAGGATAAAAGGTCATAATCATAATAAACCGAGGAAGCGCCTAGAAAAAGCGTTTTCATGCCTAAGTAAAGCCCAGGTATAACGAAAAAGATACAGCCTATAACCGATAAGATAATCTGTGCAGATGCTGTAATCAAAAACTTGGGATATGTTCTATTTGAAATTGAAATTATCTGCCTTAGCTTAACCTTCTCATTGAATCGTCTCTGCTCGTTCAAAGAGAAATTCACAATATAAAGGGAAACTAATGCGACGGACACGAAAAGCAAGGAAGAGGCGCTCACGTCATACCCAGATACGTACAAACCAGTCGGCACAAAAGGATTGTGGATGTAAAGATTAAAATTGTCATAGATCACAAAGTAGCCGACAAATAAGAATAAAAGGAAAACCGCAGCTGCGGACAGCAATATGTACTTGTTTTTGTAGACGAAGAAGCCATATCCAAATGAACTCAAAGCTTCATTTACCATATCTCTTCTTATACACCTTTTTATAATAATTACATATATATTTTAATTCGCACATGTAGCATTTTGGCCTGGATGTCAAGCAGATCTCCTTCCCAAATTCTACCATCTGCAGATTTAACATTCTTTTATATCTTTTTGGGGTGATTTCCATTAGCTTCTCTCTAACCTTCTCCGGATTCTTCGAGTCTACAAGCCCTAAAGCATTTGATATCCAGATGACATGCGTATCACATGCAATCACATCCTCGCCGAATCCATAAGACAGCACGATATCGGCTGTCTTCCCGCCTACTCCTGGCAACCTCATCAGCTCTTCCCTTGTCCTCGGAACCTTGCCGCCGTAGTCCTCTATTATCATTCTCGCTGTCCTCTTTATCATCTTTGCTTTCTGGTTATAGAACCCAGACGGCTTAATCAAAGAAGCAAGTCTTTTGATGTTCACCTTTGCATAGTCTTCTGGAGAGTTTAAAACAGACGACATTCTATTGAATGTCCTATCTGTAAGCTCATCTTTGTTTCTCTGTGAGATTATAGTACTTATCAACACTCTAAATGGGTCCTCTGTCCTAAATTTAACCTTGCCATATCTTCGCTCCAAGAATCTACAAAGGACCAAGATCTTATCTTCCGGCCTAGATTTATATGAGACTGACATAAACAGAGATATCTACAAATATATTTATAGCTAAATGTGCAAAAGAGACAGAACTAAGGCAGAAGCAGGTCAAAAAGTGTCTCTAGCTGGGTACGTTTCATCTCCAACTTAGCTTTGAGGTCTTTGTATGACGCTTCGCTGACCTTTCCAGCCGCGAAGTTTCTTTCCAAATCAGAAAGCTGGTTTTCTATGTCTCTAAGCTCATTGGTAAGCTTTTGGTTCTGCCCTCTTCCTATCGAAAGACCTGTTTCTATGTTACTTGACAGTTGATTTTTGTCCAGCTTGTTTGTAAACTTTCTCGAAAGCTCACTGTATAGCTCATTCATGTCACTCTCTAGCCTTGCATAGGAGTCCTTATCTTTGAATTGGCATTCTCCAGCCAGAACTATTCTGACATTGGCTGAGGATGAAGTTGGGTCGTATATGCCCACTATCTTCGCCCATAGGAAGATCGGCACTATGTACTTTATTTCTAAGAACAGAATGAAAAGCAAGAAACTTGCTATGGTTCCGTACAATAACAATGCAGAGGGCGTTACACTAAATGTTGAGATGTTATTATAAATTTCCCCCCTTGCATAAACCAAAAGAACGGCTAGTAAGATTACACCTAAGACTAGGAAAGCCTTCCAAAGAATTGGATACTTCGATCCCTTCTTATTATCTTTAGCAGCTTTAATCGCAACCCTTATCGGCTTGGAATTACCGCCTCGAAATACCTCTTCTAGATTTTCATCGTCGAATTTGGTCATTTCGTTTAAAAGCAGCTTGTAATCCAAATCTCCCAAAGATTCAGCTATATCATTTCTCAAAGCTTGAGGATCATTGCTCTTAATGTACAGGTCATAGAATACATGCCTGTTCTCCATCACCTTAGTGTCGAACTCATTTTCGTAGTTCTTAACTACGCTACCGAACATAATAATTAATTGATTTGCTGCCAATAAATACCTTACAGGTTCGAGCCTTAAGTAGGCCTAAAGATATTTATACCTCTTGTATTCATTGTGATTGCAATGGAAGGGGTTGAGATTGGATACTGCAGCAAAGAAGACAAAGCATATATAAGCGATTTGTTCATGAGGACATTCAAGAAGAAACCATGGAATAGCAGGATGAATAGGGAGGATGTTGATTCTTACTTGGATTCTATATTAGAATCTGATGACTCCATATGCCTAATCGCTAGGGCAAATGGCCAAACTAGCAAAAACCCAGTTGGATTCGCCTTCGGATCAAAGCTTGGGTATGTTATAAATAAGGAAATAAACGAAAAAACCACCACTTATCTAACGTCTATCGCTGTAGAGCCAGCTCTGAGAGGTATGGGGGTTGGAAGCCAGCTTCTGTCAGCATACATGAAAAAAGCAAAAGAATTAAATTTCAATTATCTATCTTTGATAACATCAACAAAAAGCACTGAAACTCTAAATTTTTACGAAAAGCACGGCTTATCTAGATTAGAGAATGAGAGAGACCATTCGCCGGAGAGCACAAAAAGCGGCAATATATTCATGATTAAAGAGATTAGCCAGAGAAAAATAGTCTAATGCATGTATAGGGACATCTCAGTCTTTAAAGTACTTTATATCCTTAACAATTTCTTCGAAGTTTTCCTCAAGCTTCCGTGAAAAACCTGGGGATCTCCCCTTTATGAATTCCATATATTCCATGCCGAGAACAGAACTTTCAGAGCTTTCGTCTCTAACCGCTTCTGGCTCAGGTACGTATGGAAGATAAGCTAGATGAATTGGCATTTCCCCTGTCTCTTCAAATAGTTTTTCTACCTCCATAAAAAACCTAGTCCCATCCCAACCATCCTTCAAAAAAGACCTTGATGCCCTTTCCGGGTAGCCGAGGGCAACCCCAATTTTGAAATCATCCTTGCTCCTTATTGCTCTATCAATTTCCTTGAGGCTATTCTGATCATATGAAACAATAACCGCTGAGGGAAGGCCCGTATATCTGCACCTCAAGCCGAAATCTTCGGCGGATTCCTCATAGATTGAGCTTATAATAGCTGCTGGCTTATGCTTGTTTACGGTCAGATAGAATGACAACCCCTCAAAAAGCTCCATAGAGTTTATGATGCTTTCCAAGTCTTTACTAACCATTCTAATTCAAATGAAGTGCCCCGATATTTAAATCTATCTTGCTCAAGCTCCTAAACATTATTAAAGATAAAAGTCGTATAAAGAATATGGATATCTTGATTTTTTATGTGATATCTACTCTGCTGATTTTGATGTCAATAGCTGTTGTGCTTAGCAAGAGGTTGATGCATTCGCTTATATTCCTATTCTTCTTCGTTGTTTTAGTTTCATCAATGTTTATACTCCTCGCTTTTCCATTCCTAGGTGTAGCAGAACTCATAATATACAACGGCGGGATAGTAGTCCTGTTGACTGTGGCTGCATCACTTATACCGGAGGAGAGACTTGGATTTGATAGAAAAAAACTCTTGATAGCCCTACCGATCTTGATGATAGCTCTCATGCTACTTCTGCCGTTCGGCCAAGCAAGCACAACCAGCGTTGGCCAGACAAACCAACCTAGTCTTGGAATTTATCTGTTTTCACATTATTCGGTTCTAATTTTAGTCGCTGCAGTTACACTCCTAACGAGCCTGATGACAGCAGTTTACTTCATAAGATCAGTGGAGGGAGAATGATACCATACGAATACGTCTTTTATCTTACATCCATACTCTTCGTAATAGCGGTATTCGGGATGTTGATGAGGAAAAACCTTATAAACTTCGTAATAAGCATCGAAATAGTGGTAAATGCCGCCCTTATAAACTTCGCAGCCGGGTCCTATTACTTTGGATATTTGAATGGAGTTTCCTACGCGCTATTAATCCTTGTGATAGCAGTTTTTGAAGCTGCGGTCGCGATAGCATTGATAATATTCTATAATAAGATAACCGATAGCCTTGAAATGTCCGCATTGAAGGAGTACAGAGGTTGATATGATATTATACTTGATCTTATTGCCGATGTTAATATCAATGGCTTTGACAGCCTTTTTAAAGGATAAACTTGTGAGAAGCCGTCTGATAGCCGTGTCAATGACATCGTTATCGTTGCTTATATCCAGTGTTTTTTTCTATGTTTACTTCTCAAAGGACTTGATTGAGAGTTTTAGCTGGTTCAGCATAGGAACTTATACCTTTCAGATCTCCTTTATAGCGAATAACCTGCACCTACTCATGGCGATAGTGGTCTCCTTCATCTCGCTGATGATACTTATCTTCTCCATATTTTACATGAGAAGAGAAAAACAGGAGAAGTACTACTTTGAAATGTCTTTATTCATATTCGCAATGCTTGGTTTAGTTATATCCAACAGCTTCCTTTTGTTTTACATTTTCTGGGAGCTTATGAGCATATCGTCTTATCTTCTGATAGGATTTTGGTACGAGAAAGAAGCTGCTTCCAAGGCAGCAAAGAAAGCTCTCATCCTTACAAAGATAGGGGACATTTCGCTTCTCGCTGCGATAATAGTCTTATTCGCCAACACCGGAACACTCTCCATAAGTGCAACCCTGTCCGGTTTAAGCTCCATCCCTCAGGTGTATCTCACGATCTCTGCAGCTTTATTTATAATAGCCGCACTATCTAAATCCGCCCAATTCCCATTCTATGTCTGGCTCCCAGATGCTATGGAAGCACCGACTACAGTTAGCGCGCTTCTCCATTCTGCAACGATGGTAGCCTCCGGGGCTTTTCTACTTATAGTGATAGCCCCGTTAATGTATGCGAGCGGAACAATGGCCTACTTGGTGTTGATAAGCTTGATCACTGTATTTATTTCAAGCTTGCTTGCGCTTGACAGCGTGGACACAAAGCGCATATTGGCTTACTCAACAATAGACAGCTTGGCTTTTATGTTCCTTGCCGTGGCTACGCTGAACCCAGATGGTGCCTTGTTCTACTTGATAATGCACGCGATTTTCAAATCCCTTCTTTTCCTGCTCGCAGGTGAGCTCATAATATTGTTTGGAACCAGAAATATATTCAAGCTGAGGGGCCTTGGGATAGGGAAGCCTATCTTCTATGTGCCTGCTTTCATAGGCCTGGCTTCATTGGCAGGTATACCTCCTTTCTTGGGTTTCTTTGCACACGCCACACTCTCCTATAATTTTTCCCTATCAATCGAACTCATATTTATGGCAGCGACTTTCCTTACATCGCTTTTCTCATTCAGATTGTTCTTTACAGTTTACCATGAAAACGGAACAGAAAAAATAAGAGAAGACAAGTTCGCGATTATACCTATCGCAATCCTGTCCATACTTTCAACAGTTGGTGGTGCCAGCTTATTCTTTTTCAACTCGATAATACCTATAGCTTACTCCTTTGACTTATTCCTGGTGCTAGACTCAATAATAGCCTTGCTTGGTCTCTTCGCGGCCTACTATTTGTATTCAAATCGCAATTTCTCCTATGCAAAGCTTGACAGAAAACTGAAATCTGTATTCAGGGGAGTGACGTATGATGATGTGCTAGCATCAACTGGCACAGCGATAACAAAATTCGGTGGGTTAGTTGACAGATTTGAATACACGCTTGGGGAAGCTTTCAACAGAGTAAGTTCCCTATCATTCAGCCTATCTTATATCTCCAGGGAGCTGCAAAGTGGGGACCTAAGCAACTATATAGTGGTCTTTATAGCAGGGGTCATCCTTGTTATGATACTTATGATGGTAGGTGTTTGAATATGATCAGTCTTGTATATTTGACACTGCCCGGCGCATTGGGTATAATAGCCCTATATCTGAAAGGATTAACACATTCGAATATACCATCAAAATCTATAAGTTATACGGCTATGGGCGTTACTCTACTATTGCTTCTACTTGGGACAATTTTTGGATTCAGTGGATTCAATCTTGTGATCTCTAAGGCGATCGACTTCTCTATAAGTTTTAATCTAAACGGTATAAGCCTACCATTTCTGTTCCTAGCTGTACTTATGCCGATGCTTGTCCTGCCTTCATCTAAGTACGATGTATTCGACAAGAAGCTGACATTCGACGCCTTGTTTCTGGTGATATACGTGTCCCTTATATCGATGTTCATGTCTTCCAATTTGCTTTCAATTTTCATCTTTATGGAGATATCTTTGCTATCTGCTTTCTTTGCTATCTTCTTATGGGGAAATGAAAGCTCATTCAACTCTGCGATGAAATTCCTAATCTTCACACAGATATCAAGCATGCTCATCTTAACCGCATTCTTGATGGTTTTTCTTTACACTGGTTCCTTTGAGCTAAATTCTATAGCAGCCTTCACGCATAGTGCAAATTCTATCTATCTAAGTACAGTGTTTATGCTTGTTTTAGTAGCTGCAATAATAAAGTTCCCAGTGTTTCCTCTCCATGTATGGATGCCGGGTGCATACTACGATTCCGCGACAAATATAACGGCTCTGCTATCTGGGTTATTTTCAAAAATAGGGGGTTATATCCTGCTTCTCTTTATCTTATTTATAACACCAAGCTCTGCGAGCTACTTCTCAATGCCAGTGATGACATTGGCAGTGATATCTGCATTCTACGCTGCTTTTGTAGCTCTCTCAAAGAAAGACTTAAAGATGATGTTCATCTACTCTAGCATGCTTTATATGAGCCTGGCTTTGATGGGGATCATGTCTAGCAATCCTATAGGAATAGAAGGAGGGATATTTTTAATGATAAGCTACGGATTCATCTCTCCCCTTGCGTTCATGCTCACAGGCTACCTAAGATCGCAAACAGGGACAACTGATATGACTAAGGTGGGGGGATTAATGAAGAAGTTGCCAAATTTTGCGCTCTTCTTTTTCATAGTTGTATTTGCGTCGATAGGTGTGCCAGGTTTCAGCAACTTTATCGGAGAGTTTTTAGTATTCCTTGGGGCATTCAAATTCTATCCACTGATGATCATATCGATCGTGTCCATGTTGATAGCGACAGGTTATTACCTGTCTGCAGTGAAGAGGATAATTTTTGAAAAGTTCTTCGCACCGGCTAAAAACCTGCATGACTTGAGCAGATCCGAACTAATACAAACGGGAGCATTCTCCTTCGTTATAATCATACTTGGCATCATGCCTTACATATTGGTAAATAGTATAAACTTGGGGGCGATATGATGATAAATGCACAGTACATACTTATAGTCGGGGCTTTGCTAGTGCCATTGGCTGACTTATTAAGAAGAGAGCTGAATGCGAAATCTACTAAAATAATAAATTACCTTACCCTTAGCATACTTTTGCTATCATTCATTTTCGAGGTCTTATTTGGTAACATCCAATCGACACTGTTTAACTCCATCGATTATTCTTACTTCATAAATAGTTTTATCCTTCTACTATCTACGTTGATTTTTAGTTTCATGTTGCTTCACTTTGATAGGCTTGACACCTATATAGATGTGTTTTTCATAATAACCGTACTTGGTGCGACATTGATGGTAATTTCAAGCAATTTCTTGTCCTTGATAATATCTTTAGAGATGATGTCGATTCCTTCATATGCTTTGGTTTTAATAGTAAAGGACAAAAAGCATCTTGAAGGTACATTCAAATATCTTTTCATAAGCATGCTATCCATAGCACTTCTTGTCTTTGGATCTTCGCTCATCTTTCTATCTTCCGGCTCGTTAAGTTTCTCTAGTTTATCAACTGTAAATTATTTGCTGTTTCTCCCAGGGATAGCTATAGTACTGGCTGGAATCGCTTACGAAGCCACTCTGGTACCTTTTCATTCTTGGGCCCCAGACACGTATGATGCAGCTGACTCGACAATAACCGCTTTCTTATCCTCTGTTCCTAAAGCTGCGGGGCTGATAGTGATAGTGCACATATTCACATACGCATTTCCACTCGCTGAGAAGTTCATGCTTGTGACTTTGATGACCCTGGCAATAGCGACGATAATCGTACCAAGCATAATTGCAATCTCACAGTCCAAGCTAAAAAGGATGCTAATATACTCAAGCATAGCCCAGTCTGGGTTCGCCTTCGTAGGGGTGTCTTTGCTATCAACGATAAGTGTTTATTCGGCTGTATTCTATGTGTTTGCATTCGCAACCGCAGATGCACTAGTATTTCTTTCTCTCTCAATGCTGGAAAGCAAAGGGGTGTATCTGATAAGCGACCTTGGAAAAGCAAAGAATTTAGGGATAGTCCCTGTTTTAGGCTTGAGCTTGGGGCTGCTTTCTCTGGCAGGTTTTCCACCAACAATAGGCTTCTTTGGAAAGCTACTGATATTTATGTCGCTTATATTTCAGGGTTATGTATGGGTGGTTATAGTTTTGATAGCTATACTTCTACTCTCAACTTTCTACTATTACAATGTATTTAGAAACATGTATAGGAGGAAGTACTCTCTTATAAAGTCTGTGCCCATAAAGTCAGACATAAGGTGGGCCTTAAAAGAAGCAATAATCATCATATTGATGGCTATTGTTTTTGCCGGTGTCGCCTTGATCGGCGCAGCTTAAGATACTTGAATTTTTTTTCTTAAGACTTTTTCTCCTTCAGTTCTTTCATGTGAATCTCATTCTTCAACCTGGCAATCTTCTTCTTAAGGCTTCTGTACTTTCCAGCATCAGCTGGCTGCAGACCCTGTGTCTTCTTTATGTTCATCTTTAGAAGCTCCATCTCCAGGTCCTCTATTTTCTCTTCCATCGGTTATGTTTATACCTCCCAACTTACTGCTCTTTGTGACTATTGTCACCTTTATACCTATAGCTCCTCTCTTTAGAAGGAGCTGTTTCTGCCCTTTTCTGACACCATAATCCTCTACCTGACCCGACTTAGGCAAGATGCCACCATTTGGTCTAAACTTGAAATGGGCTGCTCTCTCCTTTATCACGCCCCCTATCTCTATCTCTGCTCCTCTTGCTCCAGCTGCCATTATTGCATCAAGCATCTTGTGCGCGATAACCTTGTACTTCATAGGGCCAAATCTCGCAATCCTAAAAGCGATCGCATCAGCGACAACGTTCGGATCCAGCATAGGGTCCTCGCTCTCTTCTACTTCTATCCTTGGAGAGCTCTGTTCAAAGATCTCACCAAGCTTCTTTGACGCTATCCTCAACTCATTGCTTGCGCGATTCACAATCGCCCTTGGCTTTGGTGTCCTTATTACGACCCTTACACCCAGAGGGGTCTTATCCAACTTTATATCACTTATGCCAAACTTACTGAAGAGCTTGAGCAGGTAATCCCTTGTCACCTGCTCCTTCATCAGTGAGCTTATCATTTTCTTTGGTTGCATCGTTATTACTTTCCTCCTTCTTTTCCTTCACCGCTTCTGCCGCCTCAGCCGGCGCAGAAGCCTTACTTTCTACTTTCTGTGCCTTCACTTCGGCTTCGCCAAAGACAGCCAGGTTAGTGAACTTGCCGTGCCTATACACGGCCCCGCTTGGAAATCTAGGGTATCCTCCCCTACCAAGCGAATATTTTTTTATTATAACCGAGGACTCATCTAAATTAATATTTTTAGCATTTGATTTCAACTCTTCCAGTAAAGATATCACAAACTTGGTGGCCCTCTTTGGATACCCTCTGGGAACCCCAGACTTATGCCCCTTGCCGCCATACTTATTAAAGGGAACAAAGTTCTTTTCCTCTAAAACACCATTAAGGTATTTTATAGCTTTGTCGATGTTCTTTCCCTTTATGCTCTCCATTATCTCATGCACATGCTTTAATGAGACTTGCACTCTTTCACTCTTAGCTGAAACTTGTTTTACCATAACTACTTGATCGGCACGAAGCTGCTTGACCTAGTTGCAGATAGACCTGGCGTTCCATGCTTAACCTGCTTGACGGTTATAGCAAACTCTCCCAATCTATGGAATACCATGTTTGGTTTTATCTCTACCGGTACAAATTCCTTGCCGTTGTGCACTTTAATCGTCAAGCCGACAAATGAAGGTAAAATGAACATCTCACGCAGGTGGGTCCTTACTGGTTTGCCACTCTTCCTAGCTTTCTCGACCTTCTCAATCAGCTTCTTCTCCTGATCTGTGAAGCCGCGTTTCATCCTGCGCCTTAAGCTAGAGCTTACAAAGTTCAGAAGCTGATCTGTTGGCATATTTGACAGCTCTTCCACGGTCTTGTTCTTGAACCTGAACTCTTCCATATCACTTCACGCCAGTTCTCCTTGGAGCAATGGTTCCCACTTTAGCACCAGGAGAAGCATTCCTTGAAACGCTTTTTGACTTGTGCTGGGAGCTCCTTCTTTTACCGCCAAATTTATGCTCATACGCATTCATCGCAACAGCTGCATTGAGCGGCCAGTACCTGCCCCTAGCCCTGTTTAAGTGATAATTGTTGCCAGCCTTATAGAGTGGCTTGTTCATCCTACCGCTATTAGATATCACTCCAACCACTGCCCTGCAGTTCTCATTCACATCTATTATCTTGGAACTTGGGAGTTGGATTGATACAAAGCCCTTCTCCTTCTTTATCACCTTAGCGGTTAATCCGCTTGACCTGACGAGTTTTCCACCGTCATTCGGCCTGAGCTCTATATTATAGACATTCGCACCAGTTGGTATATTCTTGAGCGAATCTATGCTCCCTGCCTTCTCCCCGCCCTTCAAAAAGGTTAGTATCTGACCAACGTATGCGCCATTGAAAGCTGGCAGATAAGATACGGTGCCATCTTCGAACCTGACCTTCATCAGCGGCGCTGTCCTGTAGCTATCATGTATTATGTCCTCCACTTTGAAGTTCATAGGGCTATTGCCTTTTATTATCCTGGCATCAGCGATAGCATTAAAAGTATTGACTCTAAAGATCCTACTCTTTCCTCTCCTTCTCGATCTTGGTACCTTCATAATTCCTTTTTAAACGATTTTATATTATTTAAATACACCTAAACTCAAATTAATTCTAATTCAATTTTCAAGTATTTATATATTTTCATGCCTTTTATAATCCTATACGCGGCGTTGTATGTGATTTACCGTCGGAGGAAGTCCGTTCACGGCAAAAACCACACTGCAGCAATGCAGTACAGTAAAATGTAGGCAACCGAACAGAAATGACACCCCTACTGCAAGCTAAGTATGAGGCAAGGCTGATTTTTGCAGAGAGGGGATGAAACAGCGGACCTGTGGCGTGCAAACCCTATTTGGGCGCTCAGTCGAATATCACAACGCATTACAGTGATGCCACTTTAGATGGTGGAGATGCGACAGAAAACGGGCTATTCAACGCCGCGTATATATATAGTGTGTATTTTTTCAGCTATTTTCATATTTATAAATAAAGAGCATATAATTATTGAAATGGAGATAATACCTAAAGATAGGATTCAGAATCTAATGAATATAACTTACTCAATGATAAATAATATAACTTCTATAGAAAATTCACTAAATAATATATCTGTCATCATCGGCAGAGGCACTGCTATCAAAACTCACATAGAAGAGAGCAAAGCGCCCCCCCAACTGAAACCTGAACCGGTTGAAGAGAAAGAAGTTAAAACGACGACTCAAAAAACTGATGAGGAAGGATTAGACACTAAATTTGAATACGATGAAAAACAAAATAAAACCTCAGAAGATTTAAAAAAGGAGATCGAAAAACTGGAATCTATAGCCGTAACTCCTTCAAAGAGTACATCAAAAAATGAGGGTGATGCTACAGAGCCTCCTAACCAAGAAGTTTACAAACTAGAGACTAAAACGAAAATAAACCCAAACCTTGGAAAGGAATTGAACGAGTTAGAGTCCAAATTCAGCCGTAAAATCAAGAACCCCAAAGAAGCTCAGCCTACAGAAGAAAAAGAGGTGGAGATAGAGCCACAAAGCACTGGGACAATTAACCCGATGGAAGCGCTCGTTGAGTTGATTAATGAGAAGAAGTCGATCTCAGTTTCAGATGCTGCTAAAGCCTTAAATTTTGATACATCCTTGGTAGAGACTTGGGCTAAGCTGCTCAATGATAATAATAAAATTAAAATTGAATACAGGCTGGTTGGAAACCCAATATTGAAGGTGAAATAAACATGGAATCATCTGATAGAGTAGTATCTGGTATAGAGGGATTTGATGAGGTCACGAAAGGCGGTATACCAAGGGAGGATATAACGCTTGTGACTGGCACACCAGGCGCCGGAAAGACAACATTTTCACTGCAGTTTCTTGCATACGGAGCAAGACATGGGGAAAATGGCGTGTACTTTACGCTTGAAGAGAGTGCAGAGTCAATCATAAAAACCTTCTCTGCGTTCGATCCTGGCATACGCGACTTGATAAAAGCTGGTTCGCTGAAAATTGTGGATGTGCCTCTCATAGACTATGATGCCCTCAAGCAGACCATAACGACTGAGATAGAAGCTATAAATGCAACTAGGGTGGCGATAGACTCCATAACCTACCTGCAAATGTTCTTTCCGGATATAATGTCGATAAGGAAGGGGATAATGGAAATATCCTCAATTCTGAGGATGCACAAATGCGCTGGTTTCCTTATAGGTGAGATACCATACGGAGAAAACAAACTGTCCGCATTCGGAGTCGAAGAATTTGCAGCTGATGCAGTTATAGCCCTGTACCTTATCGAGAGACAGGACACATTCATAAGAGCACTGAGGGTTGTAAAGATGAGAGGAACAGACCATCTTACAAAGTTCTGCCCAATGGAGATAGTAAATGGGAAAGGATTGATTGTGTATCCAAATGCTGAGCTGTTCACAGACGTTGAAAATAGATAAATAAAACTGTAGGGAGTTTAAAATTATGGATCTATGGATAGAGAAATACAGACCAAACACATTTGATGACATTCTTGGGCAAAGGGACACGATAGAGAAGCTAAGAGCAATGGCGAAGGCCGGTGAAGTGCAGCATATGATATTGTCAGGCCCGCCCGGGGTAGGCAAAACCACGTCTGCGATAGTGCTAGCCAAGACCATATTCGGAGACCAGTGGTCTCACAACTTTATAGAGCTCAATGCATCAGACGATAGAAAGCTCAGCGTGATTCAGGGGAAGGTCAAAGAGTTTGCAAGGTCAAAGCCGATAGATGCACCATTTAAGATGATACTTTTTGACGAGGCCGACTCCCTGACGCAGGAAGCACAGCAGGCACTTAGAAGGATGATGGAGGAATACAGCGGAACCTGTAGATTCATATTCAGTGTAAACTATCAGAACAATATAATAGAGCCTATACAATCAAGATGCGCAATATTCAGATTCAAGTCTCTTTCGGAAGAGGATGTCTATGAATTTATAGACAAGATCTCAAAGCAGGAGGGGCTAGAAGTAGATGAAGAAGCAAAGAAAGCGCTCTTTTTCGTTTCCAAGGGAGATCTACGCGCTTTGACCAATTTAATGCAGTCTCTGTCCACGGTTTCAAAGAAGATAGAGGCGGAAGTTGTTTATAAGAGCAGCGGAACCGTCAATTTAGAGCGACTTAAAAAAGCAATAGAGCTTGCATTATCAGGCAAATATCTGGAGGCAAAGACGATAATATCCTCATTTATAGATGAAGGTGTTGGACCAAAGGAGATAATCTCAGAGACGTTCGAACTGATAACATCCTCAGATATAAAAGTGGATGAAAAGATGAAAGGGTACATCATTGAGAAGCTAGCTGAAGCGGAATACAGGATAGTTGAAGGTGCAACGCCATTCATACAGCTACAGTCATTCTTTGCCTTCCTATCCTCCCTTAAGAGATGATATGCAGCTCCCAAAGGAAACGATATCCAATTTCATAGAGAACGGCTACGGCAGGATAAAGAACCAATTCCTCTCCGCAATTGAGAAGGGCAAAAAAAGGTTCATATTCAACGGTGCATATGGAACTGGAAAAACTTTTCTAGCCAAGGCCTTTGCAAACGACGCAAAATTAGACTTCAAGGAGATAAACCTATACACTTTAGAGTACGGCGAAGAGGATGATACTTCCAAGCTGTTCTACTCCTATATCACTCAGGAGGCGATGTCCACAAGCATATTCTCGCAGAGGAAGAAAGTCCTCTACATAACGGACATAGAAAAGCTGATCAAAGTGAATCCCTCAATATTGAAAAAAATAAAGGACCTGAGCAATACATTGATAATATTCGAATCGCACGGCAGCGACATATTCAAGGCTGACAACAGGCAGTTTGTGTCAGATTACGTCATAATAAACTTTTACAAGATAAACGAAAAAAATGTGGAGCTATATTTACGCAAGGTGGCGATGATGAACTCTATAAACGTAAGCGGGGCGAAACTTGCAGAGATAGCCGCGAATTCTGACGGCAATATAATGAGCGCGATAACCGATCTGCAGTTTTACTACATAACTGGCGGGGTAACACCAGTCCATAGGAACCCAGATTCAAACATATTCGCGAGATTAAACGCAATTTTTTCGGGAGATGTGTCCAATGTAGATACTTATCTTTCATCTCAGCAGGAGGTGAAGGTATTCGAGATCTGGTTGGCTGAGAAGCTTCCGATGGTGTTTGAAGGATACAATTTATACAATGCCTTTGAGTATCTCTCTTTCTCAGACCTGTTGTTGAACAAAATAAAAGCGCAAAATTGGATCTTCCTGAAATATATCAGGTTCCTGCTTTTCAACATGATAGGTTCATTGTCTAGTAAAATGCCAGTGAGGATGGATTATTCAGGGCCAAAATGGGGCCTTTACTACTGATTTTCTCTCTTCACTGTTATCGGAAGAACCCCCTTCTCAAACTCCCTTAGAGCTATTTGCAGGTAGGTGTCCGTTGACTTGTTTACCTTCACAAGCGAAGGCGCACCAAATGACAGCTGAAGAGCTCTCGCACCGACTATCCTGGTCTTCTCAAACTTCGTATACTTATCCATAATCACCGCTTAACCTTTTCGATTAATATATTTTTCATTTCATCTTTGTACTTAAAAGCTTCGTCGACGCATGCCTCTATCTCCTCCTGCTTGAAATAGCCGACGCCGCCCTTCTGCATGGAGTTTATCTCTTTGCCCACGCCTATCGTAAGCCTTGCGTCTGCCACGCTCTCTTCCAACGAATTTCCGTCTACAAATATGGCTTCTCCTATCTTTACGAAGGTGCTGCTGATTGGTATCTTGTCGATGTCTATGGGCAATTTCATCTTCCCCTCTTTTCCCTCAACACTGTACTCCGCGTCCAACAACGCAGCCAAAGCCGCAACATTTGAGGCATCCAAAAGATTGCCGTCGTTGTTGATAGCGTATATGTCTATAAACACAAAGAGAACCTTTGACCCAGATGTTACACACAATTGCTTCATGTCTATCATCTTCGATTCCCTTATCGCTCTGTCAGTGACTCTGCCGACCTCCACTGAGTATATAAGCCTGTCGCCAGGATAATTCGCAGCAAGTTCCGAAGCTTCAAAATTCACATTTAAAGACCCCTCATCAGGCCTGTCAGGATATGGCTCACCCGGAAGCACCTTAACACCGGCTATGACCTTGGTCTCTCCCAATTCGACGTAGGCCGAGCCATCCGCATGATTTGAGACCTTTGTCTTTATTACAAGGTTCCTCCTTTGGAACGGCTTTCTCTGGTCTGACCTTAAACCGCTTTTCGCCAACTCTTTCAGATATGAATAATTTTCTACGCTCATACTTTCTCCATGGCGGAGTATTGCTCTTCAAGCTTCTTGGCCAGCTCCTGAGTTATCTCCTCTTTTTTCACCATCCTTGCGATGGCTTCATTGTCTGCGGATTCCACTGCCTGTCCCTTTATCTTGACATGCATGTTGATGTCCGTTACCTTTGCAAACTTGGGGAATATTTCAATTCCTAAGGTCAGTACCCTCTCTTCGTTTTCCTGGCTCCTCACGGTCAAGACACCATTATCCGAGTCCAACTCATATTCCCTGCTCCCCCAGTTTCCTCTTACCAAAACCTTCATTTTCTTAATCTCATTTTCTCCAGAGATATCCGTGGATATCCCCTCTATCCTGTAGGAAGTTCCATTTGGCCTAGTCACAATTATCTTATAGAGTTTTTTGTCAACAGGTCCGTATCTACTCAGTGTTTTGTTTATGCTTTCAGTAATGTGCTTCTCATCAACGTCCTTTAGTATCTCCTCTGCAAAATCAGTCAGTATTGTGTAACCTGCTGACTTAAGCGAGTGATGTCCGGTTATCGTAGGCATCGCTTTCCCTCTTATCTTATCTAGCTCGTATTTGTCTTCTTTGCTGATGAGAACGAAGTACTTCTTTACGCCGCTGTACAGCAACCCTGGCTTATCTGCTTCCTCAAATTTCTTGGATATCTCCTTCTCCTGCTTTATGAGGTCCTCCAGTTCTGCCTTCAAAACGGATTCATCCTTGTCCTCTGCGCTTTGAGTCCAGAGTATACCCCAGTCCTTCAAGTCTAGATTCTTCGCTATGTCGTACAGCTTATCCTTCCCCTCCTTAGACCTTATCCCTCTACTCATCTTGGTGAACCCGTTCTTGATTATTATGAGATCATCGCCAAATAGCCTTATCTGAGTGGATAGCATTGCCTTACCGTCATAGCTGCCCTTTGACTGCACAAGGATCTTTGAGCCTTGCTTTACATAGCCCCAAAAGTTCTTCATGTCCAATAATCCCTTTTCGTCTCCGCCAAGGGAGACTATTATTGACTTTGACCTTTGGTCCGTGCTGTCTATCACACCGCAGTATATCTTCCCTATATCTTCCTCATAGAAAAAGCTAGACCTGCATGTTTTCTTAAGTATATTTATGACCTTGTCACTGTCATTCCCATAAACATAGACGCCTGCCTTTGTTTCAAGGTCCTCGATAACCACTGTCGGCCTATCCTCGCTTTGGATTTTGAAAAGGTCCTTTATTGCGTCATTTGCCTGAGTCACTTCAACCCCCTCATCAATTAACAGCTTAGTTATTGCTGTAGAATATATCCCCCTAATCTTTACTTTCATACATAAACCTCCTCTTAAGAGCGGCCTTTTCAAGCTCATAAATTTTACTCGCTTCCTTCCTTCCAAGTTCTATAGCCTTCTTCAGGTCGTCTTTGCTTATCTCACCATCAAGCTGAAGCAGGACTATCTCATCCTTTGAAGGGAGAAAAGCTATCGGTATATCAGTAGCTCCACCCTCATAATCCTCTTCCGCCTTGCTTAAGTCAGCCACGATCGAGTCACCGATCTTACCCACTGCAACAGCAGCGATCAAGTCTCTCATTGGAAGGCCTGCATCGGCGCATGCCATCGATGCCGCGGTCAAGCTGGCGCATCTTGTTCCTGCATCCGCCTGGGTTATATACACATAAACACTGATCATAGAGCTTGGGAACTCATCCAGCATTATCGCTCTGCTTAGCGCATTCGATATGACTAATGATATTTCCATGTCTCTCCTGTCAATACCTGGCTTAGCCCTATCCGGCACAGAGAAAGGCATCATATCATACTTGCAGACTATTATGCCCTGGTCAGATTTTTCAAGGTGTTTTGGCTTGACTTCAGCCGGGCCATAAACTGCAGCTATGGCTTCTGTTCCACCTATCTTGAACCTAGCGCTTCCATTTGCATTTGGCACGATGCCTGTCTCCAGCTCTATCGGCCTCAATTCATCAAATTGTCTCTTATCAAACCTTTCTTCGTACATGTTTCCTCCTATTCCACACCGCTCTTCTGAGATGAGTATCTCTCTAGGATGTCTCTGACTTTAGCAGACATATCCCCTGTATAAGAATCCTCGTTTATAACATTTATCGCAGCCAGTACTGCTTCCATCCCTATCTTATCGCCGCTTACCCAAGCCACTCCGTTCTTTCCGAGCAGTATGTCGCATTTTGAGCGCTCTCTCAGTAGATTTATCATCGATCCTTCCTTTCCGATTATCCTTGATATCTTCATTGGATTAAACTTTATCAGCATGCTCGCAGGCAGCTTGCCGTATCTTCCGCCCCTTAAGCCTAAACTAGATGAGAGGTCATTCCCAACCCTTATTATCTTTGCGTAGACTACATCACCCACATCCATGAGTTCAGACAGGTCCTCTACCCTGTAGCCTGTGTTAGCTTCCCTCGCATCAAGCCTGCAGTAATGGGATGTGTCTATGTCTACTGCCCAGTAAGTGCCCTCCACTGCAGCGATCTTGCCTATAACTTCGTCCCCCTCCTTGGGTATGTACGCCCCATTAAGCTGGCTGACATTTATCCAGTCCTTGTTAATCATCACCGTACCAAGGTACTTTGAAAAGATCTTCTTCCCTTCAGTGTAGGTGCCGCTTCCTCCGACGCCCTCATCCGCCAGCATCTCGCCCGGCGTAACAATATCATAGTTCTTTACGAATAACATATTCACTCCTTCGTTGACACGAGGCTTATCGTTCCGTGCGTCAACTCTTTAAGTTTGCTTATCAGCAAGTCCCTGTCCTTTGGACTCACTGAAAATTCCACCTTTATCCTCTCCCCTTCCAAATTGCTGCCTTTTACCTTCCCGAACCTCTTTATAGTGCTTAAAACCGCACTAGAGTACTGTGGGTCTGCCTCTGCCATGTAAGAGAATTCCCCCACCTTCAGCGGAAGGATCGGCTTTAACTTTTCCATAATCTCTTCAGCCTGCATCTTCTCAGGCTTCTTAAGGTCGAAATTGTAGTGCACCTGCTCCAAGGCAAGTTCTATCCTCTTTCTGGGGATAGGTAGATTATTAGTGGCGTCTATTGCTGTGGAGACAATCTCATCTATGACCCTGTTCTTCAAGGCATTTAGCTGCTTTTCCCTATAAGCAGCGCTAACCTGAACCTCTCCTTCTTTTATTATCTTCAAAGCAGCTTGGTATACATCATCGGTCTTGAGATGATCCTTGAGATTGCCGGCAACCTCTCCTTTCTTTGCATCCTTGAAAACTTTGTCGACTAGCAAAGCGCTTTCTATGTCATTTGATTTGCCGTTCTTTATGTCCATGGCCTTCTCACAGTCGACCCAAACCTCAAATCTCTTGTCCTTTACCTGCAATCTAGCTATAACCTTGTCTTCTGCCATAAACCCAAAATTCTTACACTATAATCTTATAAGTATGATTCAATCTCCTTAAGGCTCATCCTATTGAAACCGCTCTTGTCGACGACTACGATGTCGAACCTACTAGGACTTAGCTTTATGCCGCTTGCCTTGAACGCTTTTATCGCCAATTTTATCAGTGTTTCTTTGTCAGAGTTCGGCTGGTAATTGCTTTCCAGGTACTTGTTTATTTCGCTTGAGTTCTCGCCTATCGCCACCGCATTGTACTGGAAGAATATCCCGCTCGGCTCGAGCATGTAAAGGACCGGCTTGTCCGCCTTGAAACCACCGTACAGAATGCTCACGCCATACGGCCTTGCCCCCCCATATTGGGTAAATGCCTGCATCTCAGTACTTATTGACTTTATAAGCAATAGAATGTCCGCAGGCTCATTGTAAGTTATCATGTGCTGCTGGGCTTCAAGCTGCGATTTCTCTATAAGCACCCTCCCGTCAGCTATCATCCCTGACATGGCTGCAGCTATGTAGTTGTTGATCTTGAATATCTTCTCTACACTGTCCGGAACTATCAGCTTTTCTGTCTCCGGCAGTCTTTTATCCGCCGCCAAAACAACGGAGTTCTTCCCGACTAAACCTATCGCTGCGGAACCCTGTGACACTGTCTTTCTTGCGTATTCCACCTGCAAAAGCCTTCCATCTGGGCTGAAAAGCGTTATAGCACGGTCATAACCCATCATGTCACTCTGTAATTGTTCCATAGTCTTTTAACCTCCCCTTTAATCTCTTCAGACTTCCACTGTTGCTCAGTGTTATAAGGTTGAATGGAAAATCTCTTTCCATTAATGATAATGTAAATATAACTTGGTATTTATATTTATTGCTCACCCTTATAACACCTAATAATCCATCTTTTTCCTTTAAATAGATATCATCGATGACCTTAAGACTGGATCTTATAGCTAAAGTCGGCTCGAACTTATTCACCGTCGAGTATACAAGGTCTCTGAATTTCTCAATGTTTTCAACGGCGGAAACCCTCACCAGTATGTACCTCTTCTTATACCTCATCATTTTTCTATTCCCTGTCAAATCTGTACATTAGATAAACGATGAAAACTGCGATGACTATGCCTATCGCCGTCAATATATATGGGCTTACATTTATCCCCAACTCGCTGTCTATCCAGCTGTAGAAGACTGAGACAAAACCCAAGAAGAATGCGAAACCTATCATTGATCTTTCAACAATCTTTTCAAAATTATGTCTTTTCATCTATGAAATAAGGATAGTTAGATATTTATAACTTTATTTTTAAATTACGCGTGTGCATAACTCTTAATAACCGCTTGTTACTTAAAGTTTTATTGAATCTCGTTAATGT